>CAYNMO010000018.1:0-8957 GCA_964398155.1 uncultured Actinomycetota bacterium
TCCCATTCGCTTTCACTTAAGGCACCTTCTTTTAATAATATTACTCCCTCTTAGCCGCCAATCTTTTCCTCTAATCAAAAAAAATCAGGCCCAACTATCCGAGCCTGATTCTAAAATCACTAATCTTTGAATTACAACTTTATAGTGCAGCATTAAATAATGAGCATATTTTGGCAAATTCTGGGAGAAGTCCCCAGTTGATTTACCAGTTCTACTTTTGTCATGCCAAATTACGCCTGCTGCCCGTCAAAAACTTCAGCTCTGTGGCAACTGGGGCTGATCCGGAGGAAGAACAGGTTTCCCTGAACCTCTCGGAATTTTCTTCATCACTGAAGCATAATAAACAATTGCTGCAACGCCTGCCGCCACTGGAATAATCAATGTAACAAGCAGCACAATAAGCCATGTTGTCCTTGAATTTTCGGTCGAATTAGGAAATTCCTCATTTTTTCTTTGAGAAACATCCACAATTGAAATTATCCAGAAAATAAAAAGTGTTATGCCCACGCCTATCATGATTGCATATAAGAAAATTAAAAATCCCCATACTCCGCCTTTAATACCCAAAGCTGCTGCTGCTTCTTCTGCGTTTGCAATTAACATTTATTTCTCCTTGCGATTTAAAATAATAAAATAGTCAGACAAAATAATTTGACTTATATATCATATTAAGGCTTTAAAATAAATTTAGCTATATATAAAAACTGCAATTCTGCCATAGTAGAGCTTTAATAAAACTGCCATTAAAATCATTGCGCTCATTTTTCTTTGCCCTGGCAGCTGCTACCTATTTTAAGGATGTCCCTTAAACCGACTGGCTGCAATTTTCATATTTGGCAGTGCCAATTAAAACAAACCGCTTTAATTCTGCTTTTTAAAGAGTTTATCAAATCAAATCTCTTTAATTCTGTTTTACTGTTATTTTATCAGTAATTACCTGCATTTCCTGGCCATCGGTAGTTGTTAAAACAGATTTCTGTATTTCTATTTTGCCAGAGTTTTTGAGGTAAACCACAATCCGCTAACAAGTAATGTTCCGCCTTCATCTTTAAAAACAAACTGAGCCTTGACATCCCCACTTGTTTCCTTTGAATATTTTGACAGATAAAATACGCTTGTATATCCTTTTTCAGCAAGGGTTCTGTCAAATTTTAAGGTGCCCTCCTGGTATTCTCCTATTTTATCTTTTAATGGTTTGCAAATAACGAAAATAAAGGCATCTTTTTCTGACGTAGACGTATATGCTTTTTGGGTTTTTGGATCAATCAATTTTATTAATGAAGCTTTTATTGCATCTTTAAATTCATTATCGAAATAACCTGAAACCGAGTCCCAATCATCTTTGTTTATGGCAACAAGCACTTTTTCTGCAACAGCCGCTGAATATTCGGGTTCAACCGTTCCTCTTTGTGCGCATCCTGTTGAGAACAATAAAAACGTAACAGGCAAAATAAGACAAACCAACAAAAATACACTTAATATTTTTTTACTTCTCACTTTAATTCTCCCAATAAATATTGTTTTTGCTTTAGTTTTATTATTATTTATATTATATACCAATATAAAAATTTATCAGTTCCTGATTAATTATCAACTTAAATTTTTACAAAAAATCTTAAGTTAATCACCATAAATTAGTAATAAGTGATTAACCATGCAGCTTTTTAAGAAGCCACGCCATATTCTGCCCCAAAGTCTTAAAAGTTTCAACCCCTTCTTTGTCCTCCATGATTTCACCTTTTTCACGCGCTATGGCCATATTCCAATAAGTAGATGTTGGAATTATGCACTGGCTCAGATAAAATAAATTATTGATCTGATGACATACATCGACTGAACCAGCTCTTCTTGCAATCGCAATTCCTGCAGCAACTTTTCTTTTAAGCGGGTGCCCGGCGGCTCTTGAACAGTAGCCGACTCTGTCTATAAAAGCTTTTGTCTCAGGTGTCAGGGAACCAAAATAAGTTGGGGATCCGATTAAAAAACCCTCTGATGCATATAATGCTGATAATGAACTGTTAAGGCTGTCACTTTTAATTGCACAAAAGCCGTCCTTTGTTTTTTTGCATAAAAGACATGCATTACAGCCTTTTATATTTTCGCTTCCGATTTGGAATAACTCAGTCTGTATCCCCTCATTTTTTAATTCATCCAAAATAATATTTAATGCAATAAAAGTATTACCATCTTTTCTGGGGCTTCCGTTAAAAGCTACTACTTTCATTTTATATCCTCCATTATAAATTAATAATTAAAGACAAAATATTCATATAATTTCAGTGTCAGACAGGCATGTAGTTTGTTTTTAAAAAAAATTATACATAAAGCCTGGGTATCCTGTCGCCTATCATGCACACGATCTCATAATTTATTGTTCCTATCAAATCCGCAAGCCCGCTCGCAGTTAACTCAAGGCCGCCGATCTTGCCAATAAGAACAACTTCATCACCTGTTTTTGCATTTTGCGAATCCCGGCAGTCAGTAACATCTATCATTGTGTGGTCCATTGTCACATTACCTACAACCGGAGCAATGCTCCCATTAAATATAACATGTGACTTATTGGAAAAATTCCAGGAGTACCCATCCGCATATCCAACAGGTATTGTTGCAATAATACTCTCACGTTTTGTTTTAAAAGTTCCGCAATATGAAATACTTTCTCCGGCTGGGACTCTTTTAATGAAAGATATTTTGGCCTTAAGACCTAAAGCAGGTTTAAGCTTTTCAATAAATTCCGAGGCTTCTTGACTGCAAAAATCATGAAAATCCTTATTAAAGGGGTTGATTCCATAAATTATTATCCCAAGCCTTACCATGTCAAGATGCATATACGGATACCTTACAAATGCTGCACTGTTTGCGCAGTGGTAATTAGCGATATTGCAGTTCATATCCTTGAGCTCTTTTATTATTTTTGAAAATCTTTCCCATTGCATCAAAGTATATGATTCTTCTTTTGACGATGCGCAGGCAAAATGAGTAAAAACCCCATCCACAATTATTTTAGGCATTTTTTTTATTAATAAAATGCTTTGAACTGCATTTATGTAATTTATTCCTATTCTGTTCATGCCGGTATCGATTTTTATATGTACTTTTGCTTCCATATTTGCCCCAACACAGAAATCTGAGATCAGTTTGGCACTTTCCAGCGATGTAACAGACAGAGTAATATCATTAGTTACTGCATCTTTTATCTTTTGAGGAGCATGTGAGCCAAGGCATAAAATTGGAGCTTTTATACCGCCTTCTCTTAAAATAAGACCCTCATGGACCAATGCAACGCCTAACCAGGAAGCTCCTGATAATATTGCTTTCCTCGATATTTCCATCAGGCCATGGCCGTAAGCATTGGCTTTAACCACTGTCATTATTTTTGGAGAAGAATTATTCGATGATTTAATGCCGGAAATATACTCTTTAACCAATCCAAAATTATGTGAAAGATTGTCAAGATTTATTTCCACCCATGCAAATCTGTCCTCTGATGAATATATTCCATTAGCGTGAAGCATTTATTGTCCTGTTTTAAATTTTTATACTTTAATGATAAATAATAATTTCTTTAATATAATTCTATTCTTCTGCCTGGCCGGCTTTATTTATGATCATTGATTTTACAATATCAGCCCTTGTAATGATACCTTCCGGTTTATTGTCGGCAGACAGCACTGGGATTCTGTTTATTCTTTTTTCGATCATTATGCTGGCAACCTCTTCAACAGATGTCTGCGCAGTGCATGAGACAATTTCTGAGGTCATTATCTCAGATACTTTTACTGCAAGATGCTTTTTATAGCTGTCCCTAAATTTTGTCAGGCTCTCAAGATAAATAATGCTGTCAAGAAGCTTGAAATATCTTGGAAAATGCATGTCTGTATCCCGGATGATAATATCGCCTTCTGTTGCAATACCTACTATCTTTCCCTCATTATCAACAACAGGTACGCCGCTTATTTTATTATCAAGTAAAAGATTTGAAAGTTCTTCAATGGAAGCATCCTGATTTATGGTAATTACTTTGCTGGTCATTATATCTTTTGCCAAAAGTTCGCCCACTTTATCCTCCTCTATATTAAACTTAATTATTTTAATATTTTTGTTTTTCTATCTCCAGAAAAACTTTTTTAATTCCTTCAAACAAATCTGATGCGATAAGTGAAGTCCTGCTTGTTTTTTTACTTATAATATCAGAAGCAAGGCCATGAATATATGCTCCGCACACTGCTGCGCCTGTAAGGTCCATGCCCTGACATAAAAGCGAGCCTATAATTCCTGTAAGTACATCTCCTGTTCCTGCGGTGGCGAGTGCGAAATCACCGGTAGTGTTTATGTAATTATCCCCTTCGGGGTTTGTTATAATTGTAGAGGGTCCTTTTAATAATGAAACTGCATTAAACTTTTTTGCAGCTTCCCTGTTTGCTTCAAACCTGTTTTCAAACCCGATGTTTACCCTTGACAGAATTGCAGACATTTCTCCATGGTGGGGGGTAATAATTACATGTTCCAGATTATATAATTCATTATCGTCTGTGTCCATTGGGCCTGACAATGCCTTTAAACCATCAGCGTCCAGAACAGTTGGTATTTTTATTTTTTTTAATATCTCTCTGACCAGTCTAATAGTGCTCGGGTTTCTTGACAGCCCCGGGCCAATGGCAATTGCATCATACTTGCTGCTAACGGCAAGTATCTCAGTAAAAGCATCAAAATGAAGCGACCCGTCTTCAGTCTGTTCAGCCGGAAGAGTCATTACTTCTGTCAGCTTTGTCTCAAAAATATAATTAAGCTCCCAGGGACAGACAAGTGTGACAATTCCTGCGCCGGTTCTCATGGCAGCTTCGCAAACCATATATGCAGCGCCTGTAAAGCCCAAAGACCCGGCAATTACCAGCAGTTTTCCTATACTGTGCTTATGCGACTGATGCCCTCTTTGGGGAATTTTTGCCGTAACCCACTCAAGATCTGCCTCAAAATATTTTTCATAATCATCATAAAATTGCTGCGGTATTCCAATATCAGCAATTTCAACCTGACCGCAGTAATAAAGACCGGGGTAATTAACAATGCCAAGTTTTTTTACTCCGAACGTGACAGTAAAATCAGCTTTGACTGCAACCCCCAAAACCCTGCCGTTGTCAGAATCTATGCCGGAAGGTATGTCTATGGCAAATATTTTTAAATCTTTTTTATCTTTTTTTGCTTCATTTATTAATTCTATAATATCTGCAGCAAAACCACGGACATCATTATCATGCAGTCCTGTGCCAAAGATAGCATCCACAACAAAACTGCTTGATTTTAAACTCTCCTTAAAATATGATTTTTGGATTTCGGGACTTTCTGAGAAAAAAACAATATTTAAATTATTAGGTTTTTCTTCGTTCTTCAGTTTCATTAATTCGTTAAAGTAGAACAAGCAATCGGGTTTTAATTTCTCAGGAGGTACCTGGCAAAATACATTGATAAGATAATTTTGCTTTGCAAGATTAATGGCGCAAACAAAACCATCTCCGCCGTTATTGCCTCCACCGCATACGATGGTGCCTGTAATATTGTTCATTTCGGACTGGCCTGCCGAATATTTTTTTTGGTCTAAATTATCTATTATAGACAAAGATTTTGTTTTGTTTTCAGGCTCAAAAATGGAGGAAATAAAATCAGAAACCTTCGTGCCGGCATTTTTCATCAGGATTTTTAAGTCAATGCCTGACTCCATGCATTTTATGTCTATGTCAGCCACCTGGCTGCCTTTAAGAATTTTAACCAGCTTGTTTTTATCAGTAAAATCCATTTAATATAACTTCTCTTTTATATGTTAATAATCGCATTCATGTAAAAATATGATTCTGCTTTCAGAGCAAAACCCTGTTTATTTCTTATAAAAATATTTTATCATAATTAGTTCTTGGTGAATAACTCAGTTTTTAGTTAATTATTTGCTTAAATTAAGAAGTTCTTTTTTCTTTAACATGGAAAGTATCTTATGCCTAAAAAACGGTTCAGGACTTTCTGTATTTAGCTCTGCAACTGCCGCACAAAAAAGATCATTATCTTTAATGCAGTCATCAGCACAGAGTATATGAAGGAGGCGATTTTGGTTTAGCCGGCTTTCGCTATTGGTTGAGGGAGTGACTTTATTTTCTTCATTGCATTGTAAATATCAACAGCCTGTTGCGCATTTAACCAGAACTGTGCGGATGTATTTAAAGCTGAAGCTAGTTTAACTGCTGTTTCTGCAGACACTGAAGTACGGTTATTTACTATACGATTAATTACTTTTATGTCGCAGCCAATATGGAATGCAAGTTTTTTTTGGCTTATGCCCAATTCTTTTAAAAATTCTTCCCGCAGTATTTCTCCGGGTGAAGTTGGTTTTCTATTCATAGTCAACATATATGTCATCTCCATTTTTAATGATAGTCAATAATGCTTACATTGTCGGCACCAGATTCAAACAATTTAAATATTATTCTCCATTGGTCGTTTATTCTGATACTGTAGTATCCTTTTAAATTGCCTTTTAAAATTTCCAGCCTATTCCCGGGCATAGCTCTTAAGTCTTTTATATCAGCTGCATAGTGAAGAATATCGAGCTTTCTTTTGGCGATCTTGCTTATGGATGACCAGCCAATTCCCTTTTTGACATTGCCGGAAATAAAAAAATCTTCTATGTCCTTATCTGAAAAAGACTTAATAGTCATGTAAGTATAATACCTTATACAGGTATTATATTCAAGATACTATTGGGAAGTTTTATAATATTCATAAATATAAGTATCATCTACAATTGGAGTTTTTCACCTATCTTTAATTCTAATGCTTTTTTATAAACTAAAGGTGCCACCGCGATATCCTCTAAAGCAATCCCAAGATTGATACTGATAATTCTTTCCTTATTGTTTATCCTCCCCTGTTTTTTCTTGGATATTATTTCGCCTAGATCTGCATATGCTTTCGGTGTCTCTTTAAAATATCATGTCAAGGGGACGTATCATGTCAAGGGGACGTATAGTTTGACATAAGCTTTGTCAAGGGGACGTATCATGTCAAGGGGACGTATAGTTTGACATAAGCTTTGTCAAGGGGACGTATCATGTCAAGGGGACGTATAGTTTGACATAAGCTTTGGAAGACTCATCCTATAAGCCCTAATGTCGCATATTGCTATAATCACTGCTCCTAAACCTTTATTTCTGACAATGTAAATATTTTGTTAATAACAGTTCATTTCCTGTGACATAAAATTTCAGAAAGAACCTGCTTTTACCTTAATCCTAATTTACTTTATAAATCTTTCATCAGTTCATTCACGCTATCAAAAGTTCTGCTCATATTCCGGTTATTGTTTACATCTTCTATTGCAGCAATCGTTTCGGAATTTGGCTTTGGAAGCTGCATTTGAAATGGAAGTCCGCCCTGCATTAAAGACTGATGGAAAAAGATATTAACAGCATCTGATACGCTAATACCAAATTTTGAAAACAGGTTTTCTATTTGTTTTTTTGTTTCTGCTTCAGTTCTAATATTTATAACAGATGTTTTAGCCATATTAAATCCTCTCTTAGTATTTTGTCTTAATAATATAACACAAATGATATACAAATATAATACATTTATTAAATTATTAGCTAATTTAATAAATTCTTTAATAAATGAAGGTGGAAGAAAATGGGACGGTTCTCTTTTGAGCACGATTTTAGGTGGTGGTCTGTCCCTTCTAAACTCATCTATGCAAAGCCGGTCAAGTATCTTCCTTATAAGTGGTGTTAAGCAGTCCCCAAGCAAGATGAGATAATTAAAACAAAAGCTGGTGGAATTACCAGGTTAAAGCCTACTATCTTACCATCTAAATACTATAAATATCACTGTTAGTATTGTTGATGTTCAAGATTATACTGAGCAGGTAAGTAAAAATATTATAAATATTAGATTTAAATACGCTGCAATTCACTGTAGTAATAATGTTGGAAAAGAAAAGTATTGCAAATCTTAGAGAGAAGGGTAGAAAAAGAGATGAGCGGTTTATTAATACTGGGGCTGATTTTTGTAAGTATAATAATTATTTCTGCAATTTTTGGCTGGGTATGCTATAAAAAGTTTCCCTATGAAAATTAAAGTTTGGGATGAAATAAATAAAATAAACAAATATTTTAATATAATTTTTCATCTACAAAATAATAATTAAATATTTTATATGAGTCAAAATAAAAGGAGCAAGGTATGAGTATATTTTGGATTTTGGCAATTATCGCGATAGTTTTAATACTTTTTTCCGGTGTTTTTGGTTTCAGGGGTGCCGGAAGAGCAGGCTGGGGAATTTTAAAAATTCTCTTTTTCATTTTTATAGTCTTTTTAATCATCATGATTATTTTGGCTATTATCAGATAAGTAAATACTTTTAAACAAATTTATTTTAATCTAGTGAGGGAAAAATAAAATGTGTTGTGCAACTACAATTTTTATACTTTTTGGTCCCAGACTGGCATTACTGGTATGGTGGTTAATTAATCCCGCTTTGTTTAGTTCAGCATTCAATTTATGGGTGTGGCCTCTGCTTTTTGCTGTTTTTGCTCCTTATACCATGATATTTTTTTTAATTGGCTGGCATTTAAGCCCAGGTATCAGTGGTTTTGACTGGGTGCTGATAGCAATAGGAATAGTATTAGATATCTCATCTCATGGTGGTGCAGGATATCGCCATAGAGACAAGTTTGCAAGGGATTAATTTGTTTGTTTAAGCCAGATTAAGGGATATTCCAAGCATTTTTTAGAAATAATTAATAATAGATATTACTGCTGCTAATATAAATACAAATGAGACTCTATCCCGCCGGAGACTTATTTATATCTGTGTTAAATGTTGAGAATCTTATTAAAAATTAGTACAATATTTGTTAAGTGATCTTCAATCAGTGTCTCTTTAATTCTTACGAAAGTATTAAACAGAAAAA
>CAYNMO010000018.1:8967-12141 GCA_964398155.1 uncultured Actinomycetota bacterium
AAAAATATTAAATTCATTTATTATGTAAATATTGGACAATAAAGAAAAAATTAATTCTATTAATATAGTGCAGCCTAATAAAGCTGTAAAAAAAATTAATGACTTATCGGGATTTGCCGATGATAACCCTAATCCTGTGCTGAGAGTAAGCAGTCAGCTTAAAATTATTTATTCGAATGAACATGCCAAAATTTTATTACAAAAGCTGGGAATAAAAGGAACGAAAGTACCTAAAAAGATATTAAACTTGGTGGTATCTTCCATAAAAAAGAAGAGCGATAATTTAATGACTCTCGAGTATAAAATAGGTACTGAAACCTATGAATTTAATATAATAAAAGTAAAAGACACAGATTATTATAATGTTTATGGAAATAATATTAAAAGAATAAAAAAGGCAGAAAAGACTGAGCAGAAAATATACACGAAGACTATCCTGCTTGATGAGAGAAATTATATTGCAAGAGAGCTGCATGATACAGTAACGCAGACACTTTTTTCGGCAAATCTTATTGCAGAAGTTCTTCCCAAGCTATGGAAAAAAGATCCTAAAGGTGTACTCCAAAGATTAGATGAAATAAGAATGCTAAACAATGTTGCACTCACAGAAATGCGTGCTTTGCTTTTTGATTTAAGACCATCATCCTTTAAAGTTGAAGAGTTAAGAGAACTGTTAAAAGAGCTGGTTAGGTCTATAAGTATAAAATCCAAAATTCCAATATCTGTGGAAATAGTGAAAAAATACCAATATTCTCACAGTATAGAACTTTGTTTTTTCCGTATCGCTAAGGAGGCATTAAACAATATAGCCAAGCATTCCTGTGCGACCAAAGCTAATTTGGTTTTAAAAAGTCTTTCAGACAAAATTACACTAAATATTGATGATGATGGAATAGGGTTTAACACTGAAGATACTTTCTCTAAAAATTTAGGACTTGTAATAATGAAGGAACGTGCAAAAATGATAGGGGCCTCTTTAGATTTAGGCAGTAATCCAAGCGGAACCAAAATATCAGTTGTTTATAATAATAGCAAAATAAATAAAAATAATAATGACAGGAAAAAATAAAATTAAAGTAATGATAGTGGACGATCACCCATTGGTCAGGCATGGCATTAAGACAGTATTTGAAGCTTATGACGATATTGAGCTTGTAGCAGAAGCAGAAAACGGCAAAGAAGCTTTAGAAATATGTGGAAAATATGACCCGGATATAGTGCTCATGGATATGTTTATGCCAATACTTGATGGAGTGGAAGCAACCACTCAATTAATTAAAAAGTTCCCCGATATAAAAATCATTGCTTTAACAAGTTTTAATGATAAGGATTTAATAAAAAAATCTCTAAAAGCTGGTGCAGTAAGCTTCCTTCTAAAAAATATATCTGGTGCAAAACTCGTTAAAACAATTAAAGACGTCTATAAGGGAAAGTTTGTACTTTCACCTCATGCCACCAAGGTTTTGCTAACAGAGCTAAGAGAAAAATCTGTTGAAAAGATCAAATTGACCTCGCGCGAAAAAGAAATACTTGCCCTTATAGTAGAGGGTTTGTCTAATAAAGAAATTGCAAAAAGGCTGTTTCTTAGCAATTCGACAATTCAATTCCATGTCAGTAATGTGTTGAGCAAATTAGGTGTCTCCAAAAGAACCGAAGCGGCCTATCTTGCTTTAAAACAAAAGCTGGTGGAATTACCAGGTTAAAACTAACTATCATACCCCCTTAAATACTGTAAATCTCACTGTTACTATTAATGTCCTGTGTAATTATACTTAGCTCTATTGTTAGTATTCTCCATAATTATAAATAAAAAAATGAAAATATTACTTGCTGAAAAAGGTAAAAATTTAATTTCGGCTCTCCTGCTTGTGTTAAATAGCATAAAAAATACTGAGATTAAGGAAATAGGTTTGATTTTAAATGTAGATAGAATTGATGATTTACACGAAGAATTAGTAAAAGAAAGGCCGGACATATTAATTATCAATGGAGGTTTCGTAGATCACATAACAGTAAAAAGCGTGCTTGTATTACAAAAATTATATCCAGCCATGAAAATACTAATCTTAAGCGTTGATCCAATAATGGAAAAAAAATATTCAGAAGCAGGCATAGACGATTTTATTTTAAAGGGAGATTCTGCTGAAGTTTTTTATAATTCCATGGTTACTTTTCTAAGGAAAGAGCAAAAAAGATTTAAAAAAATAAGTTTTTAGCAATGTATAAAAAGCATTAAGGGTCTTTATAGTAACAGTATTGAGATTAATGAATACGGCATAATCCACAAAACAAAAAAAGATACAACGGCAGATAAAACAGATCATCTTTAATTAATATCAGATTTTAAAGTAATAAAAATAAAATTACAAAAAGGAGAAAAAATGAGGTTTATATTAATTCTTGCAGCTATAGTCCTGGCTGTGGTGGGAGTTTTGGTGTTGTTTCCTTCAATTGGTTGGGCGCATGTACAATTATGGCGTGCAGTATTGGAAATAGTTGTAGGAGGCCTTGTGTTAATTATAGGTGCAAGACAACGCTAGGGTATTAAGATTTTAAAAATCAAACAAGAAAGAGGAAAAAATGACGAGCATTATAATAATAATCTTGGGTATAGTCTTGATTGTATTAGGATTTTTAGGAGTTGTCCGCTCCCGTTCAATTAGATGGGCTAATGTGCCTTTATGGCGTGCAATGGTTGAGATGATTATAGGAATTATAATTCTTGTAATAGGTTTTATGAAGCAATAAGCCTTAAACTATTAATGCAAATATTTAGTGACCTTCAAACAATCCTTTGAGTAAAAATGCCAGAAAGCATAACAATATTGGCGGAATACCTACGAGTGTGAGCATTAAACCTCTGGAGATTTTGTGATTCACTTTGGACTGTTTTATATTCAGTATCAGGCTGACTAAAAATAAAATGCCTGATGCAAGAACGAATGCCACAAGAAATGCTGCAAGGATATATGAATAAATCAAATTATCTTTTCCAAAGACTTCGATACTTAAAAAAAGAGTAAGAATATAAAATATAAAAGCCATATAGCATGCTATTATTGATGCAAGCCCTATTTTAAAATATTTTACTGTATTATTCATTTTTCCTCCCTCATAGATAAAAAAATAATATTACATTATGCGTTGGCCAAGTAGAATCCATGTTATCAATTG
>CAYNMO010000018.1:12151-19860 GCA_964398155.1 uncultured Actinomycetota bacterium
TTTATTGACTGAAACCATTCTAAAGAGCTTGTTAATAATTTTATAATTGCGGCTGAAAAAGCCGTGCATATTATTGAAGAAATAATGGATAAATCCGGTCTCCACGGTATATAACACATATTATTTTCTTAATGAAACAGCATATGCAGCACAAAAACTGCGGGTAGAAGAAAGGGTTATTTTAATATCAGCAATGCTGTTGCTTAAATAATAAAAATACGATGACCCAAACAGCATGGCCTGGGGATAGCCGATTTCATTATCCAAAATCTCAATTTCGTTAAAGAACAGGAATTTACCAAGACCCTGATGCAGGCTTTTTGCGACTGCCTCTTTTCCGGCAAACCTTGAAGCATAGCTTTGGAATTTGTTTGTCTTTTTTGACTCGCAAAACTCTATTTCATTTGCGGTATATATCTTCGTTAAAAAACGCGGATGATTTTCTATTGCATTTTTTATTCTCTCAACTTCTATTACGTCTGTGCCAATACCAAAAATATCCATTTTTTACTCCACCGTTACACTTTTTGCCAGATTTCTTGGCTGGTCAACATTGCGTCCAAGATTTTTGGCAATATAATAAGAAAAAAGCTGAAGAGGTATTATGGTCAGAATACCGTAGAGCTCCTCTATCGAAGAAGGGACATAAAAAGCATAGTTTGAATATTTGTGAATTTCGGTGTCTCCTTCTGACGCTATAACAAAAATAGTGGCGTGGCGTGCCTTTACCTCTTCTATATTGCTGAGCATTTTATCGTATACAAAATCTTTGGGAATAATTCCTACTACCGTCGTATTTGTATCAGTCAAAGCTATCGGTCCGTGTTTCATTTCTCCGCCGGCATAACCTTCGGCATGTATATAAGAAATTTCTTTTAATTTTAATGCTCCCTCGAGGGCAACCGGAAGACCGAATATTCTTCCAAGAAACAAAAATGTCCTGTATTTATAAAGATGATCTGCTATCTTTTTTATGGAATGTGCATCATTTAATATGAGCTGAATTTTATTTGGTATAAACTCAAGTTCCTCCACAATTTTAAGATATCTTTCATTGCCTATTTTCCCAGTAATTTTCCCAAAATACAGTGCCAAAAGATACATCACTATTATCTGAGCTGTAAAAGTTTTTGTAGCGCAAACACCTATTTCCGGCCCGGCATGAGTATAAATAACAGAATCAGATTCCCTGGCAACTGTGCTTCCAACGACATTAGTGATGGCAACTATTTTTGCTCCTTTTGATTTGGCTTCTCTGATTGCGGCGAGAGTATCTATAGTCTCCCCAGACTGGGTAATTGCAATAAAGAGGCAGTTTTCTTCAACTATCGGATCTTTGTACCTGTATTCTGATGATACTTCGATTTCAACAGGAATCCTTGCCCACTTTTCAATAAGCTGCTTCCCAAGGAGTGCCGCGTGAGACGATGTGCCGCAGGCTATTATCTGTATCTTGTTTAGTTTTTTTATCTGCTCTTCAGACATATTCAGCTCTTCAAACTGCAGTTCAGAGCCAATAAGTCTTCCTCTCATTGTTTCCTTTATGCCAAAAGGCTGTTCAAATATTTCTTTTAACATAAAATCTTCATAACCTGATTTTTCAGCACTCGTAATAGACCAGTTTACCTTAAATGATTCACGGTCAATTATTTTACCGTCAGCATCAAATATTTCAATCCTGTCTTTTTTAAGCCTGATTGTTTCAAAATCGTTTACAATTATAAAGTTTCTTGTATGCTCAAGAACTGCAGGCATATCGGAAGCCAGAAAATTACCGTCTTTCCCTACCCCTATTATTAAGGGGCTTGCAATCCTTGCGGCTATAATTTCATCAGGTGAATCTGAATTTAAAACTACGATGGCACCGGATCCTTTTATTCTTTTTATAAGCTTTTGCATTGCAATAAGCATGTCGCCTTCATAATATTCCTCAAGAAGATGAGGGAGAACTTCTGTATCTGTTTCAGATACAAATTTGTGTCCTTTTTTTGTCAGCTCATCTTTTAACTCGGCATAGTTTTCGATTATCCCATTATGGACAACTGCAATTTTGCCGCTGCAGTCAAGATGGGGGTGAGCATTTATGAGGGTTGGTGCACCGTGGGTAGCCCATCGCGTATGGCCAATTCCTATGGTGCTGTCAAAATCCATATCTTTTATTAATTCTTCAAGTTCTTTAATTTTACCGGCCTGTTTTGCTGCAATGATCCTGCATCCGCTATTTTTTTTATCCTGGCTGCCATCACTTGTTAATATGGCAATTCCTGCTGAATCATACCCGCGGTATTCAAGTCTTTTTAAGCCATTAATTATTATGTCTTTACAATATCTGCTGCCTATATAAGCAATGATCCCGCACATGGATGCTCCTGTGAATATAAAAATTTATAAAAAAAGAAAATAATTTTAAAAATATATATAGATAATTATTGATATGATAACAGATTTTTAAAAATTTCGATAAGGATAATAATTAGTTCCCTGTAAATAGCTAAAAATATTAAAAACCAGAGCCGACAGGCTAACTTGCCAGCTCCGGCGAAAAAAACTAAAGTTTTTAATGAATTACTTGTTTAACCAAGCTAAAATTTTTTATTAATTCAGCAGTTTTAACAATTATTAACTATAAATTTATTAATTCTTTTACCTTGTTTAATCCTCTGAAAGAGACTTATGGCTCTCAAACTGGCTATTGTAAAGGCTCGCATAGAAGCCGTTTCTGGCAAGGAGATCTTTGTGATTTCCCTGCTCAACAATATCCCCGTTATCCATAACAAGAATCAGATCAGCATTACGAATTGTACTTAGTCTGTGAGCAATAATAAAACTTGTCCTGTTTTTCATAAGATTATCCATGGCAGACTGTATCAGGTACTCAGTACGTGTATCTACAGAGCTTGTCGCCTCATCAAGAATGAGAATCTTTGGATCTGCCAGTATTGCCCTGGCAATGGTTATAAGCTGCCTCTGGCCCTGACTGATATTTGATGTTTCTTCATTAAGCACATAATCATATCCATCAGGAAGTGCATGAACAAAATGATCAACATATGCTATTTTGGCGCTTTCAATTACTTCACTGTCTGTTGCATTCTGTCTGCTATACCTTATATTTTCTCTTATGGTGTCGTTATAGAGCCAGGTATCCTGAAGAACCATTCCAATTATTGAGCGCAGGTCTTCCCTTGTAAACTCTCTGATATTCTTGTCATCAATAAATATACCGCCGCTGTTAACATCATAAAAACGCATCAGCAGCTTTACTATAGTTGTCTTCCCTGCTCCGGTAGGACCAACAATTGCTATCTTCTGACCGGAATTTACTCTTACGGAAAAGTCTTTAATGACAATCTGTTCAGGATTATATCCAAAATGGACGTTTTTAAAATCAACTGCACCTAAAATATAATCAGGTTTTACAGGAGTGACTGTATCAGCCACTTCTTCTTCCTCCTCCAAAAATTCAAACACACGTTCTGCTGATGCTGCTGTCTGCTGGAGAACATTTGAAATATTGGCAAGCTGCGACATCGGCTGAGTAAATGAACGTACATAAAGAATGAAAGCAAGAATATCTCCAACCTGCATCCTGCCCTTAATTGCCAGCCAGCCCCCGAACACAGTTACTGCAACATATCCAAGATTTCCGATAAAAAACATTATGGGCATCATCATGCCGGATAAAAATTGTGATTTCCATGCTGCACCGTAAAGTACGTTATTATACTTAGAAAACTTTTCGGCACTTTTTTTCTCACCATTAAATGCTTTCATGACATTGTGACCACCGTATATTTCTTCAACCTGTCCATTGACGTGTCCAAGATAATCCTGCTGCTGCTTGAAAAATTTTTGTGAACGCTTTACAACAGCCATTATTGCGACAAAGGATAAAGGTACAATTAAAAGTGTCACCAGAGTCATTATCCAGCTTATGGTAAACATCATAATGAGAACGCCTAATACACTTGTTATTGATGTTATTATCTGCGTCAGGCTCTGATTGAGAGTCTGGTTGATTGCATCTACATCATTTGTAACTCTTGAAAGAACCTCTCCCTGAGATGTGCGGTCAAAATATTTAAACGGAAGGCGGTTTATCTTTTCAGATATATCCTTTCTTAATCGATAAGTTATCTTCATTGATACATTGGTCATCAGCCATCCCTGTACGTAGCCAAAAATTGCTGCCAGAAAGTAAAGGCCTACTGCCAGAAGAACTATAGTCCCGATATAATTAAAATCTATCCCGGTTCCTGAGCCAGATATTTGCCCCATAACACCTTCAAAAAGCCTTGTTGTAGCCCTGCCGATGATTTTTGGCCCGATAATAACAAATACTGTGGAGACGATGGCAAAAATTATGACTATTAAAACAGACAGCTTAAATTCCCCTATGTATTTAAGGAATTTTTTCATGGTGCCCTTGAAATCACGGGCTTTTTCTCCGCGGATCTGAATACCGCCACCCATTCCCATCGGACCTCCGGAACGACGGCTGCCCCCGGCCTGTCTGTCTCCAAATCCCATTGGACCTCCTGTGGGAGCTCCGGTTTGCTTTTGCTGTGTGTTTCTATTATTCTCACTCATGCTAATTCCTCCTCACTGAGCTGTGAAAGTGCAATTTCCCTGTATTCCTGGCAACTTTTCATAAGTTCCTTATGTGTGCCTTTGCCAGAGATCTTTCCTTCATCGATTACTATTATCTGATGCGCATTCATTACTGTTCCAACGCGCTGCGCTACCAAAAGCAGAGTGCTCTCGCTGGCATATTTTTTAAGGTCCCTGCGAAGAGCTTTGTCTGTTTTAAAATCAAGCGCAGAGAAGCAGTCATCCAGTATAAGAATTTCCGGTTTTTTGACCAGTGCCCGTGCAATTGAAAGCCTCTGCCTCTGGCCACCTGATACGTTTTTACCGCCCTGAGATATCTCTTCTTTAAAACCTTCAGGTTTTTCAGTTATAAAATCAAGAGCCTGTGCAACTTTTGCAGCTTCTTTTAGAGCTTCATCGTTTGCAAGTTCATCTGCATATTTAAGATTACTTTCAATAGTACCTGTAAATAGTATGCTTTGCTGAGGGATATATCCTATTTTATTGCGAAGATCATGCTGCTTTACACCTCTTATATCAACGCCATCAATAAGAATCTGGCCCTTTGTCACATCGTAAAAGCGAAGCAGAAGACTTGTTATTGTCGATTTTCCTGATCCGGTTGAGCCTATAATAGCTGTAGTCTCTCCGGGCCGGGCAGTAAAACTTATTTCATGGAGCATGTCCTCCTCGGCATGTGGATAGCGGAAGGAAACATTGTTAAATTCTACCAGACCTTTTTTTGAATCATCAAATTTTACAGGGTCTTTTGGATCATTTACGCTGGATTCTGTGTCAAGAACATCTGCAACTCGTCCCGCAGAGACTGAAGCTCTTGGTATCATTATAAACATCATTGACATCATCAAAAATGCCATGATTATAAGCATTGCATACTGCATGAATGCCATCATATTCCCTACCTGAAGGTGCGACTGAGAAACCTGATGAGCACCCACCCAGATTATCAGAACAGAAACACCATTCATTAAGAGCATCATAACCGGCATCATAATTACCATTGAACGGTTTACGAACAAAGACGTTTTTGTAAGATCATTATTTGCTTTATCAAAACGCGATTCTTCAAACTTTTGTGTATTGAATGCTCTTATGACCATCATACCTGAGAGACCTTCCCGAATTATCAGGCTGAGTCGGTCAATAAGATTCTGCATACGCCTGAATCTAGGCATGGTTATTGAAAATATCATAATAATCAAAGAGAGGATTACAATAACTGCAACTGCGATTATCCAGGACATTGATGAACTTTTTCCAAGTGCACGTATTATTCCACCTATAGCCAGGATTGGAGCATAGCAGACTATCCTTATTATAATTATGACGAGCATCTGTATCTGAGTTACATCATTAGTCGATCTGGTAATAAGGGAAGCAGTTGAGAATTTATCAAACTCTGCATTTGAAAAATTAATAACCTTGCCAAATACTTTTTCGCGCAGATTTCTTGAAAGTCCTGCAGCGACTCTAGCAGCTAAGAATCCTACGATTACGGCACTTGCTGCTGATAATAGTGAAAGAAGCAGCATTATCAGACCAATGCGCCAGATATAACTGCTTTGGATGCTTCCTGTATTCATTCCAAGGGCAATATATTCTGCCTTTACTGACTGTATTGCTGTCTGGGTTACAAAACTTTCACCCATGGTATCAAACTTTTTGTTGATAGAATCCTGGATCTGTGAAAACTGTGCGGCAGGCAGTTTTGCAAGCATGTCAAAAACCTGGTCTGGAGTTACTCCTGCCGGGATCTTTGAAGAGTCAAAGCCTGAAATATTTCCCATAGCGGCAGCCTTGGTAGGGTCAGTTATCATCTGTTCTATACCATAAACAGCGAGAAGTGACCTTCCTATTACAGTATTTAATTTGGCATCTGTAAGTTTGTCTATGCTATTTAGGACAAGGACATTCTCTTTTTTAAGAGCAGGATAACTTTTTAAATACTTTGCATAATCTGGTGAGTTCTTATCAATAAGAGTATAATTCCCGGATGTCAGATCTCTGCCATTCTGGTCCATAAATATTTGCATCTTGTCCATCTGGCTCTTCCTGATGGCAACTGGTACTGCATCTGTAATACCGCCCTGCTGAATGCCGACATTTACTATTTCAGACATATAGTCAGGGAGAGAAAGATCAGCCATTGCCTGGACAAATAATAATGCAATAGCTATCAGTATTAAAACTATAAAGGGCTTCAGGTACTTCGCTATCCTAAACATTAATGTTTTCCTTTCCGGATCGTGAACTTTCTGGCTTGCTGCCAAGGATCTTGTTGTTGAGTTTATGGTAATCTAAAAGTTCATCATCGTTTAATACTTCAAATAATGAATGAAGTTCATTAAAACTTCTATTTTTTATTAAATCTAACTGTATTATGGCCTTTGGGGAGAGAGTAAGATTTACGGTTCTTCTGTCATCAGGATTTCTTTTTCTGGAAAGAAAGTCTTTTTTAACCAGCTCATCGACAATTTGTGTTGTCGCACTGCTTGTTATTCCAAGAATGCCTGCAATATCTTTAATATTCATATTTCCATTTTTTTTAAGGATCCGCAGGACTGCCATTTGAGAGTGTGTTATTCCTGCTTCTTTAAAGAAAAGGGCCATATTATACATAATCCTTTGTCTTATGGCATAAATATTTTCAATAGTTTTTTCTATAAGTTTTTTGCGGTCTTCGGTCATTTTTTTAAAAAATATACTATGAACATTTATAAAATTTAAGTAAACTACTTAATTATTAAGTATCTTAATTAATAAAAATTTTTTGTCAAGATATTCCTGCCTGGTTTTTATTGATATTGTTATTTTCTTTCTTCCTCTACTGCCCACACTGCCTCACAATTACAGTAAAGGATTGCTTATCAAAGGAATGCCAGGTTTTTAACGAAGAAGAGATACCAGTGGAACGGAAACAATGAAAATCTTTAAGATTTTCCCATGAGTTTTAATTTAGATAAAACAGCCTTTGTAATCTCATTAACAATTTCCAAATTTACAGCTTTGTCAGCGCTGCCAAACAAATTAATGCTTTTTTCAGCCACTACTCTAAAGCTTTCCCTTTTTAAGTTCATTTTGTCTCAAGCTATTATGAC
>CAYNMO010000019.1:0-4524 GCA_964398155.1 uncultured Actinomycetota bacterium
ATGGTCAAAAACTGGAATTGAAAAAATCAATTCATCGTCCATGGTATTTGCAAAAACTCTTTCTCCTCCACTTGGCACAACCAGTGAACATTCCTGTTCAAGATATGTCAGGGCAAGGTAAGAACTGCAAGCCATTCTGCCAAATGTTTTACTGTCAACGCCTTTTCCTGTACTGTAATTGGCTCCCTGCGCCATTCTGGCAACCTGTGCCGCATTGCCATATATTAAAACAAGGTCAGGCTGAAATTCAGCTTTATCCAGCGGTGAAATCCATATTTCTTCGACAGACTTCATTGGTAAAAATTTACCTGACTGCTCCATGACTCTGCCAATTTCAGGTGTCTGTGCATAATAAGGATATGCAATATCCCCCGCCAGTAATTTTTTGGGTGAATGATATCCTAAAACTATTAATCCAACAGGACAGCCATGATCTTCTTTGCCAAAAACCATGCTCCAGCCCAGTCTTCTTGCAAGCGTCACACCCTGGCACAAAGCAATCGGATTTCCTATATCACATACTGGTTTTTTGTGTTTGCCATGGAAGGCATCCTTTTCCTTTGAAAATTTTACAGCAGTCGGAAAAGTTGCCGGCCGGATATATTTATCAATTACTGCACTGAGTTTATTTAGTGATTCTTTTTCTGACATTTTTAAAATCCTCTCACGGTTATTTAAAAATATACAAATTTTAAATTTGAACACATAAGTTTGTTAAACCTGAAATCCGACCAGGCTGTCTTCAAATATCTAAAAAAATAAAGAATTATATTAAAACAGGGCTAATTTGAAGAGGTCTTGTCAAGCAAAAATTTCTGTTTTTGTTTTCATGAGCTAAAATTATTTAATGCTTTTAAAATAAGAGCGCAATTGTGCTCTGGATAACAGAATCAATTTACGCTCTTAAGTCTTCCATGTAATCGAAAGAATCAATCAGAATTTTAAGATATTTTAAGTTCTAATGACACTTTAAATTACTTCGTTTAATAAATCTCAAATATTGTTAATATACCAGAGCTTCAGCAGCGCAAACCCATTCTTCTACAGTTGAAAAAGTTGGTATGCCTCTTTTTTCTAAAAGACTCTTCATGTATTCAGTATGGGACGCACCAGTTGAACAAAACAGCAGCGGTTTAACAGATGCATATTTGGTAATTATTTCTATAATATTTTCAGTCATTGAGCTTACATGCAATACAATATAGAGCATAATGATATCCACATTTTTATCAGCACAGGCAGCAATCAGCACTTTCTCAAAATCTTCCTCAGTTGCTGTACCTGTAAGATCAACCGGGTTAGCAAGACTTATGCTGCCTGAAAAAGACTCTCTGAGTTTTTTTATTGAGTTTTCTGATAAAGCCGCCAAGCCCAGTATTTTTTTTGCTTCAATCCTGTCTATTGCCTGAATTGTCACACCTGCTCCATTTGTTATCAGAAGAGCCTGGTTTGATTTTATGCGTCTGTATGCAGACAACGACCTGGAAGCCGCAAGAAGAGCTTCAAAGCTGTCCACTTGAAAAGCTTTGGCCTGATTTAATACTCCTGATATTATCCTGTGTGTACCAGCAAGAAACCCGGTATGAGACATTGCAGCTTTTGAAGCAAGTTCCGTTCTGCCTGCTTTATAAACAACAACAGGGATATCAGGTGTGATCGTTTTTAAAACATTATAAAACTTTCTGCCTTTTAAAAGACCCTCTATATATACAGATATTACTTTTATGTTTTTATCAGATGCAAAATATTTTAAAAGATCTGCTTCGTCGACATCTATCCTGTTGCCATAGCTCACAAACTTTGACAGCTTTGGAAGCATATCCAGTGCGCAAAGCCCTACCGTGCCTGACTGACTTAAAAGGCATATATTGCCAGGGGAGGGTCTATTTAAATTTTCCTCCGGGAAAAACATGCTGTCTACTTTTGTATTTGCATCAAAGACACCTATGCAGTTACACCCTATTATTCTTATGCCAAGGATTTTTGCGCTATTTTTTATCTCATCTTCCAGATCATCATTTCCTGATTCTTTTCCTCCGGCTGATATAATCACTACATTTTTTATACCCTTTGCGCTGCACTGGGAAAGCATGCTCACAACATCATTAAGAGATACCAGTACTATTACAAGCTCTACCTTATCTCTTATTGATGCAATATCCGGATAAGACTCCAAACCCAGTATTGTGTCGTACTTGGGGTTTATTGGATAAAGCTTCCCTTTGTAACCATTTGTCATCAGGTTTTTTAATATTGCATAGCTAAGTTTTTTTTCTACAGGGCTTGCGCCGACAATCGCGATTGATGAAGCATTAAAAAATGTATCAAGATTATCAATATCTGGAACATCAGAGAATTCTTCTGACATGACTTCCTTCGGAGTAAATTTGAAATCAACTATTCTGTAATCATCTCCATAAAATATTGCAGGGTTTATATCAAATGATTCAATGGTCTTTGCATTTTCAAGAGCAATGCCTGCGGCTTTTAAAATAACCTCGGACAAAGCCTCGATTGGCACTTTTTTTATGTGCCTAAATCCCTTAAGAAGAACTTCTGAGAACTTAAGCTCTCTAATCATTGACTCTGCATCAGTCTTTGTGATGGGAAGTGCCCTGAACGCAATATCTTTAAATGCTTCTGTAAAAATACCTCCCATGCCTGCCATTATGCATGGTCCAAATACCCTGTCATTTATATAACCGATTATAATTTCAAAACCTTCAGGCAGCATCTCCTGTACTGAAATACCGTCTATTCTGGCATTAGGGAAATTCTTTTTAACTGAGAATAGGATTTCATCATATGCAGCAGATACCTGTCCGGCGTCTTTCAGATTTAATTTTACAGCTCCAATGTCCGACTTGTGAAGTATGTCCAAAGATTCAATCTTTAAAGCTATGGGATACCCTAAAGATTGCGCATATTCGAGCGCCTCACTTTTTGAGTCTGCAACGCGCGATCTTACTGTCTTTAAACCGTATTTAGTCTCAAGATCTGAAAATTTAATCATTTAATCTCCCACAAATTTTCCGGATTATTAATTTTATCCTGCAATAACTGTGCAAATTCTGCTGCTCCGCTTCCATCAATAACCCTGTGATCAAAAGTAAGACTCATCGGCATAAGCTCTTTTAGAGTCGGCAGCGAAGAAAGATCCCAGGTTATATTCTGTTTGCAAATCCTGCCCATTCCTAAAATTGCAACCTGTGGAGGGTTAATTATGGGATGCAAAAAATCAACACCAAAATTGCCCAGATTACTTATGGTAAATGTACCTCCCAGTATGTCTTTCATTTCCTGCTTCCATTCCAGGACAAGTGCTGTAATCTGTTTTCTGTTATTATAAAATTCATCAAGCGTAAGCCTGTCTGCATTTTTTAACACCGGGGTTACAAGGCCTCTTTGTGTATTTATAGCATAGCAAATGTTCACATCTTTAAAAGTCCTGTAAGTCTCGCCATCAAAAGTTGCGTTAAGCTCTGGTTTTTCTTGAAGAGTTAACGCAATAGCTCTTATAAAATGGTCAACTATTGAACCTTTTTTAGTCTCCATGGTATAAGCTCTTAACTTGTCGACTTCCATATACCTGTGCATTGTTGCATGCACCTTTGTCTGGTAACTTTCAAGCAGATGATTGGCAATTACCCTTCTTGCCCCGTGTAGTTTTTTCTCTTCAATTAAAGTATTGTCTGCATACGGGTTACTCACATCAAAATTTTGCATCTGTTTGTCTCCAATATTATTTTAAATTAAATTACCAGCCTCTTTGAGGAATGCCTTCACATTCTGAAGCATACATATATTTGAATGCTAACTCAAGTTCAGGCAAAGGACTCTCCTGTGCAAATTTAATACCATCGTCAAGTGTTTTCTCCACTTTTATGTCCATTGCGGCAATCTCATCTAATGTACAGATATTTTCATTGACAAGTCTTTTTGCCCAAAGAACTACAGGGTCCTTCTTTTTCCATTCTTCAACTTCTTCATTAGATCTGTATGTAAGCCTTTGAGCTGCTGTACTCTTTGAGTGATCCTCAAATCTGTATGTTTTACATTCAAGAATAGCTGGGCCTTTACCATTTCTTGCGTTTTCAATCATCTCGGAAACAGCCTTGTAAACTGCCATTACATCCATGCCGTCCACAGTTAATCCTGGCATGCCATAAGATTTTGCTTTGTCACTTAAATTCTCAAGAAGGCTCGAATATGTAATAGGAGTAGTTACAGCATAACCATTATTCTCACATACAAATACTGCAGGAAGACACCATATTGCCGCCATATTCATTGCTTCTGAGAGAGGGCCGAGATTTGCCGCCCCATCACCATACTGTCCTATAGCAACTCTTTTTTCTTTTCTTATTTTAAATGCAAGAGCAAATCCTGCAGCCATGGGCACATTTACTCCAAGTACACCTGAAAGTCCGGCAAGATGCATTGAACCGCCAAGACCTTTATTGTAGCCTGTTTCCTTGCCCATCAGTTCTGCAAACAAATATTTGGGATCTACGCCTTCAGCAA
>CAYNMO010000019.1:4534-6748 GCA_964398155.1 uncultured Actinomycetota bacterium
CTATGTCGCCTTCTTTAAGTGCAAGTGTTATTCCTACTCCTATAGCTTCCATCCCTATGCCGGCATGAACGGAACCTAGTATTTCTCCCTGGCCGCTCAGCTCTATTGTTTTTTCTTCGAACCTTCTAGCTATTTTTAACTGTCTGTAGACATCAAGACACTTTTCTTTATTAAAATTCTCTATCATGTTTATCATTCTCCTATTTTTTTAACATGTCATATATTGCTTGAGTAAGTTCAGGTGCGCCATCAGGCACTACTTGTTTTTCTAATAATAAACTAAACGGGACAGGAACATCTGCTCTTGTTATCCTTTTAATAGGTGCCTTAAGAGAGCTGAAGCATTCATCCGATAAAATAGCTGCTACTTCGGATGCAAAGCTGCAGGTTCTAGTAGAATCATCCATTATGATAGCTCTTCCTGTTTTCTCTACTGATTTTTTAAGCATGGGTTTGTCAAGCGGGAAAAGTGTTCTTGGATCAAAAACCTCTATTGAGTAGCCTTCGCTTTCAAGTTTTTCCGCAACTTCAAGAGCCTTAAGAACAAAACGACCTGTTGCAATTACAGTAATATCAGTACCTTCCTTTTTTATCTCTCCAACACCAATTGGTATTGTGTACTGTTCTTCAGGAACCATTCCTTTTCTACCTGTAATACCTGCAGGAAGAAACACAATTACCGGGTCATTATCTCTTATGGCACTTGTAACAAGACCTTTTGCATCATACGCGGTAGCAGGCATAATTGTTTTCATCAGCCCCTGAACCATAAAAGAATGAGGTGAATCAGAATGCTGACCGGCTATTGAGCCAAAATTTAAAGGGACAATATATGTTACAGGAACTTTTAATCTTCCTCCTGACATATAGTGCCATTTCTGAGCCTGATTTATCAGTTCATCAAAAGCTAAAAAACAAAACATGCTGATCTGAAATTCTACTATGGGTCTCATTCCCTGAATTGCAGCACCTGTTGCCATCCCTACAAAACCGGATTCAGAAATAGGAGTGTCAATAACTCTCTCCGGTCCAAACTTGTCAACAAAACCTCTGGGTACCCCTTTTAGTGCATACCTTACGTCCTCTCCCATATAAAAAGTGCTCGGGTCCTGCTCCATTTCGGTCTCTATGGCTTCCGATACTGCTTTCAGATATCTTATTTCATGCATTTTTAATCCTTTTCCAATACCTTGTTTAAATAGTTTATATTTAATCTTTATTAATCTTATTTTACTTCTTAATCTTTGCTTCTGTTTTATATCTGTTTAATCTTTATTCGTATTTCCCTGTTACTAAAAGACAGCATACTGTTTTTAATAATTACGCTTCTTCCATTTCTCCAATAACCTGGCCTATTGAAGATACTTCTCCTTCTTTGTGAATTATTTTGGTTATAACACCATCATACTCAGATTCAACGCCTACACTTGCTTTTTCAGATTCAACTTCAACAATTACATCACCTTTTTTAACAGAATCACCTTCTTTCACATTCCACTTCAGTATATCAACTTCTGCATCCCCCATTGCAACATCCGGGATCACTATTTTTTTCATTAACCCACGTACTCCTTTCAAGTTGTAAAATAAACAAATGATATTATTGGCAAAATAATTTATTTTTTAATTCTTACTATAATAAATAAAACAAAAATAAATAATTACACGCTTGTTTCAAATTGGAAACCGCAAATAAGGCCGTTCCAGTAGGCATCCTCATATTCAATAGGAGTAAAATCATCCAGACTTAGCATCCCTTCCATATGAATAACCGGATCACCTTTTTTGCAGTTTAAAAGCTCTGCATCTGTTTCGTTTAATAAAGTTAATTCCAGAAATTGCTTGGAATTTGTGATCTTTATTCCATACTGTTCGTATATTTCATACAGGGAGATATTAAAATCTTTTTTGTAAATATCAGGGCAATGTTTTAAGCTTATATACCTGTAATCAATTACAAGAGGTATTCCGTCACCATATTTGACCCTTTTTAGTTTCAGGACTTTATCTCCCGGTGAAAGCTTTAACTTCTCATGATATTCAGTATATTTAGTCAGTATTTTCTTCTCTATTACTTTTGTCGATGGGACAATGCCCAACTTTTTCATATTCTCCGTATAACTTATTATTTTCCTTAAGCTTCTTAGGACTTTTTTATTTAAGACAAAAGTACCCTTACCCTGAATTCTTTCAATTATGTTTCCGCTTCTTAGT
>CAYNMO010000019.1:6758-9587 GCA_964398155.1 uncultured Actinomycetota bacterium
GATTTTCTTGCAGTAGTTGAAGAAACACCATATTTCTTCATGATTTCTTTTTCGGAATATATTCTCTCGCCAATACTCATGCCTGCATCGATTTTACTATTTATTTCTTCAGCAATGCTGATATATTTAGGAGAATGAAGACTGTTAATTTGATTGGTCATATTTTTTTTTAAAATAATGCGTTAACGTTTTTTTTAATATAAGTCAACATAGTAGATAATAAATGAAATGTCAAGAAGTCAGCACAAATAAAATTATTTTTTTAAATTAACCTTTTTTTAAATTAAACCTTATATTCAAAAAAACCTTTCCCTGTTTTTCTTCCCAGATGGCCTGCCCTTACCATCTTCTTTAGTAGAGGATGCGGCCTGTACTTGGAATCTCCAAGCTCTTCATATAAGTTATTCATTATGGCAAGAACTATGTCATTTCCAATCAGATCACCAAGCGCCAGAGGTCCCAGCGGATGGTTTGCCCCGTACTTCATCGCTTTGTCAATATCCTCTGCACACGCAGTTCCATCAGCAAGAATCCCTATCGCCTCGTTTATCATTGGTATCAGTATTCTGTTTACAATAAAGCCGCAGGATTCATTTACGACTACATATTCCTTGTCCAGTTCTTTTACTATGCTGATTACTTTATCAACTATTGTGGTGCTGTTATTTATCCCCTTGACAATCTCGACCAGTTTCATTAAGGGTGCCGGATTAAAAAAATGCATTCCAAGCAGCCTGCCCGGATCTTTTAATGAGGCCGCTATTTCTGTAATAGAAAGAGATGATGTGTTTGTCGCAAGGATTGCATCATCACCGGCAATTTGTTCAAATTCTTTAAATAATTCTTTTTTTATTTCAATATTTTCAACAACTGCTTCTATAACAAGATCACAGCCTCCTGCATCATTTTTATCTGTTGACCTTTTTATATTAGAAAGTATTTTATTCTTTCCGGCTTCATCCATAAGTTCTTTTTTTATAAGCTTTAAAAGATTATTTTCAATTACCCGATAACCTGATTCTACAAATTTGTCTTCAATATCAAATAAAACAGTCTGAAATCCCTTTGCTGCAAAAACCTGGGCTATACCAGAGCCCATAGTCCCGGCGCCAGCTACAAATACTTTCATAATTATTCTCCTCGATTACCTGTTTTCAAATTTAGTAAATTTTTCCTTTTTTAAAAAAGCATCCATGACGTTTTTCTGGTCACGAGTTTCAAAGCATTTTGCAAAATATTCAGTTTCAATATGGCATGCGCTGTCAATATCAACATTTATTCCTCTGTTTATGGCTGCTTTGGCAAATGCAACTGATATTGGCGCCTGGGATGCAATTTTTGACGCAAAGCTCATCGCGCTTTCCATTAAATCAACTTTTTTGGCAATTTCATCTATAAGCCCTATTTCAAGTGCCTTCACTGCATTTATTCTTTCGGCGGTATAAAGCATTTTTTTTGCCCTTGATATTCCAATGATTCTTGGCAGTCTCTGGGTGCCTCCATAACCTGGAATTATTCCAAGCCCGACTTCAGGAAATCCAAAAATGGCATCTTCGGAAGCTATCCTGATATCACATGACAAAGCAAGTTCAAGTCCTCCGCCAAGAGTGTATCCATTTATCGCTGCAATAACAGGAACTCTGGATTTTTCAATATCCATAAATACGCTGCTTCCAAATGCTCCGAATTCGTGTGCCTGTTCTGCGTTTAAATCCTTCATTTCTGCTATGTCTGCACCCGCTACAAAAGATTTTTCTCCATCACCTGTTATAATGACAGCGTAAATATTTTTATCCTGCTCAATTAGTTTAAAAACATCTCTTAATTCTGCAATCATCTCAGAGTTAAGAGCATTTAATGCTTTTGGTCTTGAAAGGGTTATTATGGCTGTATTTTCTTTCCTTTTATAAAAAACATATTTCATTTTATAGTCACCCCTATAGACAAAAACTGTCGCGTTTTACAATTAGAGCCTCGCCCATACCTCCGCCTATGCAAAGAGTTGCAAGACCATATTCTTCGTTCCTTCTTTTCATCCCGCTCAAAAGAGTGACAAGTATTCTTGCACCTGATGCTCCTATTGGATGACCCAGCGCAATTGCACCGCCATTTACATTTACTTTGGATATGTTTAATCCAAGTTCTTTAATAACGGCCAGTGACTGGGCAGCAAATGCTTCATTTGCCTCAAAAAGCCCTATGCTGTCCACAGAAAGACCTGCCTTTTCAAGTGCCTTTTTGCTTGATGGAACTGGCCCAATTCCCATAATGCTGGGATCCACTCCTGCAGAGCCGCTGCTTATAATTCTTGCAATTGGCATTATGCCTTTATTTCTTAAATACGTTTCTCCGGCAAGCAGAACCACTGCGGCGCCGTCATTTATTCCTGAAGAATTTCCTGCTGTTACGGTTCCATCGGTTTTAAACGCCGAACGTAATTTTGAAAGTTTTTCAACATTACTGTCTGCTTTTATATATTCATCTTCGGAAAAAAATATCGATTCTTTTTTCCTCTGAGGTATCTCTATTGCCACTATCTCTTCTTTAAAGCGGCCCTCTTTTTGAGCTATTGCTGCTTTAAATTGTGAAGCAGCGGCAAATTCGTCCTGTTCTGATCTGGTTATACCATATTTTTGAGCAATATTTTCAGCAGTTATGCCCATATGGTAGTTATTAAAAACATCCCATAGCCCGTCTTTTATCATATAGTCTTCAACTATGCCGTCACCCATTTTGGCCCCCCACCTGTTCTGCTTTAACAGATAAGGAGTCTGGCTCATATTTTCCATTCCACCTGCAACTACTACATCGGCATCACCGAGCATAATA
>CAYNMO010000019.1:9597-14185 GCA_964398155.1 uncultured Actinomycetota bacterium
TCCACCTGCAAGAGCACATTCTGTTTCCCCAAGCATGATAGACTGTGCTGCCAGTGATATGGCCTTTAGCCCTGAGCCGCATACCTTATTTATCGTATAAGATGGAATCGTGACAGGAAGACCGGCTCCTATTGCTGCCTGCCTTGCTGTGTTTTGACCAAGACCAGCCTGAAGGACATTGCCCATTATTACTTCGCCAATATCATTGACATCAATACCTGCCCTGAAAATTGCTTCCTTTAAAACAGCTTCGCCAAGTTTTACTGCACTTATATCTTTTAAACTGCCGCCAAAACTTCCAATGGCGGTTCTGCAAGCCGATACAATATACACATTTTCCATAATAATTTTCCCTTTAATTTTAAAAATAATAAATTATAAAATGTTAATGTTGATTTAAGCATTATCCTTTATTCCTGCAATATTTTTAGCCAGCTTTTTTTTCATCTCCATATTGCTCTGTCTAGCAATCATAACTCTCTGTGCCTGTGGCGGTCCGGCACCATGCATGGATTCTGTTCTATATCCAACTGCCGCAGTCCCCAGAGTTATATTTTCAATAAGCCTTAGAATTCTCATCCTGTCTTCGGCTGGGATGCTATCAATACCTTTCAGATATTTTTCTATATATTTTCCAATTTTTGTGTCTCTTAAGTCACTTTCTGAGGGCATTGTTACCATCAGGCCTCCGGCTATGTCTTCTGCCAGTCTGGCAATCTCATAAGGAAACCTGGTAACATTTTGCTTGCATACATTGGCAAGAAGCATGTCTATGATATAATTTCCGGCTTTAGTCTGAGAGCCTTGCGATGAGCATGCAATGCCGCAGCAGTAAAGGGTTTCGTTTAAATGCACCATCTCTATTAATTTATCTTTAATATGGCTGGCTTTACTTACCCCATTGTAGTCTGCAGCCAGTGCCGCTGCACCTATAAGAACATCGCCTACGCCTACTTTGCATCCACCATAACTCTGGCGATGATAACCGGCAAATCTTTCCACAAGAGGACCTGAAAAATCTACTTCCCCGTTTAGAAATATTCTTTCATTTGGCACAAATACATCTTCAAAAATAACCAGGGCTTCGTGTCCGCCAAAATTACAATTGCCCAAATCAATAGTTGCACCCTCCTCCAGCTTTCTTGTATCGCATGACTGCCTTCCATATATGATAATTATCCCTTCTGTGTCGGTGGGAACAGCAAAACTGACTGTGTAGTCTTTGTCTTCTTCATGCATTGCCTGAGTTGGCATTACAATTATTTCATGAGAATTTAATACACCTGTCTGATGTGCTTTTGCTCCTCTCACTATTATTCCGTCTTTTCTTCTTTCAGTTATTCTAAGGAACATATCCGGATCAGACTGTTTTGAAGGTGGAAGGCTCCTGTCTCCTTTGGTGTCTGTCATGGCCCCGTCTACGGTTAAATCATTTTTCTGAACATATTCCCAAAATTTCAGAAAATTACGATGATAATGAGTCCCATACTTTTCATCAATTTCAAAAGTCGTACAAAAAAGTGCATTGCCTGCATCAAGACCAACACACCTTTGAAAACAGGATGCACAATTTTGACCAAGCAGTCTTTGCATTTTAATTTTTTTAATAAGATCTTCCGTATTTTGGTGCAGATGAGTAAATCTATTGACCGTCTCCCCTGTTAATGAAGATCTTGCGAGCATAAGATCACTGTATTCTTCTTTCTGTGCAAGATCATAAGTTAACGCAACAGAATTCATTGAAGGTTTAATAATTGGATTTTCTGAAATATTCTGTACCTGTTTTCCAAACATATACACGTTATGGTTTAATTTTTTTAAACTTTGCACATATTGATCTTTTGTCATAAGCGGCATGTTATTTACTCTCCTTAATAAAATTTCTTTTGTGCTATTGGTAATTCATTTTTTATTTATAGCCTCTATGCAGTCGATATAGATTTAAAACAAATTTTTTAGAAATTATTTGATTCCATATTCTTTTATAGTGCTGCTTCATTATTTCTCCTTAAAACATATTTTGGGATACCTTTCCCTGCAAAATAAATCTTTTTACATTTTCGTGAAAAAAACGATATATTTTGAACTAAAAAGACTGTTTGTATGAATGAGCATGTTTTAAATTTAATGCGTTAACGCTTTTTTTAATATAAGTTAAGATATTAGATTATAAATTAAATGTCAAGAAATCTTTGCAAAATTAAATACCCCGAGCCATTAATGTTTAGTGCAGATATCTAATGGCCGACAGCTTGATGGATATAGACAAACAGGTACAGCTTGCTTTTTAGTATGTAATTTTTTAATCCTGCTCTGGATTGCTTGACTATAATATATCGATAATATATTGTTTAAAAATATTGTCATGAACATTGCTTTCTTAGCATCAATAAAGTTTATTATTTTAATAAAGGGGGAAGAAAATGATAGATATCGACAAGGAAACTTTAAGCTATACCTTTGATTACTTTAGAAAACCAATAATTACCGTATCCGAAGGAGAAAGTTTTACTCTTTCAACAGAAGACAATCTTTCCGGTCTGATAAAAACGGAAAAAGATTTACCTCTGCCTGAAAATTTAAGACCTTACAGCGAATTTGTCCCGGTAAAAAACAATCCCCTCACTGGTCCTGTTTTTATAAAAGGAGCAGAAAAAGGAGACCTTATTGAAATCACCATTGAAAAAATAGTTCCTAACGACTATGGGATTACAAATATCATCCCTGAAAACGGGCTTTTGAAAAATTCACTAAAGTGGCCGGAGCTGAGTGAAGCATACACTAAAATAATAAAACATCTTCCTGGCCCAAGCGGCACTACCAGAGACGGAATCGGTGTTTTTAGCAAAGACCTGTCTTATAACCTGGCTCCATTTATTGGCACCATAGGAGTCTGCCCCGAATTTGAGATATTATCGAGTATGACGGGCCAGTTCCCGTGTGCCGGCAATTGGGATGTACGTGATATTAAAGAGGGAAGTAAATTATTTTTAAACTGCTACCATAAAGGTGCATTACTTTATATAGGAGATGTTCATGCCAGCCAGGGTGACACTGAATTATCCTGGTCTGCCGATGAAACCAGATCAGAAGTTACCGCCAGCTGCAGGATAATAAAAAACAAAAGCATTCCTTATGCCAGAATAGAAAAAGAAGATTCAATAATCCAGCTGTTTGCTTCAGCACCAATGGAAGATGCTGTAGATAAGGCAATAACCAATCTGATGGAATGGATTATAAAAGAATATGGTATAGCATCAAGAGAAATTTATCTGATGCTCGCAGTAATACCTGATTTCAGAATAAACGTTTATCAGATGGTAAGAGATCCGTTGTTTAAATTTGTAGTGGGCGCAGAGCTGCCAAAAAAATATCTGCCTAAATTAAAATAATTTAACCAGAAAATAAAATCAGTAATAAACTTTTTTGAATTTGAAGTAAATATAAAAAAATAAAGGAGAAATGCTGTAATGGCTGAGAATAATTATAAAGTATATCCTTATCGCTGGGTTGTGCTTGGAGTTTTTATGTTAATCAACATTGCCATACAGGTTCTATGGATATGTTTTGCTCCAATAACAGGGCCGGCTGCAAAGTTTTGGGGTGTTTCAGAATTGCAGATTGGCTTTCTGGCCATGTCCTTTATGATTATTTTTGTTCCCCTGTCTTTACCTGTGTCATGGATTATAGATACTATCGGATATAGGAAATCTGTCAATATCGGTGCTGCGATGATGGCCTTTTTTGGTCTGCTACGAGGATTTTTTGCAGCAAACTACACTATTGTTGTAATTTCTACTTTAGGTCTTGCGGTTTCCCAGCCATTTATGATGAATTCAATCAGTACTGTTGCGGCAAAATGGTTTCCTGTAAGGGAACGCGCAACAGCTTCAGGGCTTGTTATTGTTGCAAGTTTTCTTGGTATAGCCGTCGGGCAGATTGCTTCACCGATACTATATACAAAATATGGCATGTCATCCATGCTTCTTATTTATGGCGCAGCTGCAGCATTTACAACTATTCTTTTTGCAATATTTACGCGTGAGGCACCTCCGCAGCCGCCTTGTCCTCCTGGTGAAGAAACAAGGGCTTTTATGCTGGACGGATTTAAAAAGATGATAAAGATGAAAGATATATGGATACTGATGTTTTTATTTTTAGTAGGCATGGGTGTATTTAATGGTATTTCCACATGGATTGAAAGCATAGTAAGACCAAAAGGATTTGGTATTTCCCAGGCAGGAAATCTTGGGGGCGCTCTGCTCATTGGAGGAATAGTGGGCGCTGCCATTATTCCTTTACTTTCAGACAAACTGCATAAACGTAAAGTTTTTCTGCTTGCCGGAGTGGCTCTCAGTATTCCAGGTTTGATAGGAGTTACTTTTACCAGTTCCTACTGGCTTCTGATAATATCAATGTTTGTACTGGGATTTTTCCTTATGAGTCTGGCACCTGTCGGTTACCAGTACGCAGCAGAAATAACTCATCCTGCACCTGAAGGGACCTCAAACGGACTGCTTAATCTTGCTGGACAGGCTTCTGTTATTTTTATTTATGGTATGGAGGTATTTAAAAATAAAGACGGCTC
>CAYNMO010000019.1:14195-19418 GCA_964398155.1 uncultured Actinomycetota bacterium
AGCTGCATATGATAAAAGGTGCATAAAATGCAAGACCGCACTCCTTCATCCTGATTATTCCATATACTGTAACCTGTTGGCTAATTCAGGTCTTTTAAAAACATCGGAGCATGCAGACATTTTGCAGGATATAGCACGGATAAAAAAAGATTATTGCCAAATCAGATGAGGGGTCTCTTTGTAAGTATCTCTATAAGTTTGTCGACCAGCTCCGGATCAAACTGGGAGCCAGCACACCTTTTGAGCTCTTTAATCGCAGCCTTTTTGCTCATGGATTTTTTATATATTCTGCCTCCTGTCATAACATCATAGGCATCAACAATAAATACAATCCTTGAATTAACCGGTATCAGGGGTCCGGCAAGCCCCAGAGGATAGCCGCTTCCGTCCCAGTTCTCGTGACAGGCAAGAATAGATTTTGCAATATGGGCAATTTGTGGAGATGCCTGAGCAATATTACACCCTATCTCAGGATGCCTTTTCATAATCAGCCATTCTTTTTCCGTGAGCTCTCCCTTCTTTAATAATATTTTCTCAGGAATTGCAACTTTACCTATGTCATGAAGGGATGCGAGAAGAGAAAGACTGTCTAACTGATTTGAAGATAATTTGATTGATTTTCCAAGTTTTATGGCAAGATCATGTATTCTGTCAGTATGCTCCTTGGTTTCATTGCTTTTTTCATAAAGAGTCTGATCAAGAGCAAAAACAATTGAGCTTGTCAGGCTTTCTTTTTCAACAAGCTTGTTTTTATACATGTAGCTTTCGGCATCAATTAGTATTGACTGCATATCCTGCTTTATTTCTGTTTTTGATGAAACTCCAATCGAAAGATTTAATGGTATCTTCTGTGAAGATGTTTTTTTGCATGCTTTCTTTATCCTTTGGACAATATCCTCTGCACTTTCAATAGAAGTTCTTGGGAGAAGCAAGACAAATTCATCCCCACCCCACCTTGCAAGAATATCATCAGCACGGCAGACTTTTTTTAATATTTTTGCTGCCTCTTTAAGTAATTTGTCGCCTTCAATGTGTCCAAAAACATCATTTATTAACTTAAGCCCGTTAAGATCACCCATTATGAAGCTGATGGGGAGCTGTCTTTCTGTATCAAGGCGTTTTATTTCTTCTTCAAAAAACCTGCGGTTATAGAGATCCGTCAGCTTGTCATGATAACTTATGTGTAGTATTTCAGCTTCTGCCATTTTGCTCTCGGTGATGTCTGTGACATAAACCAGATAACCATCAAGGACTTTATTATTATTATTATACGGAGAAATAATTACATCTACCCAGATTGTGCCGGATTTTATTGTTTTATAAAGCTTAAGCTCTTTTACTTTCTCAAAATCAAAAATCTCCTGATAGCGCACTGTTTCGCCTCGATTGAGTCTTTTCTTGTTTTCATCAGAAATATTAGGATCAGCAAAAAGATTAAAATTTCTTATTTCTCTGTCGTCTTTTAAGCCAAATAAGATCAAACAGGCTGGATTTACATCGAGAAGAACTCCATTCTTGTCATAACGCTCAATGGTAATTGGTGACTGCTCCGAAAGCATGCGATAGCGTTCTTCACTTTCACGCAGTTCCTGCTCCGCTTTTTTACGCTCGGTAATATCCTGGCATGTTCCGGACAAATAAACAGGTTCCCCCTCTTCATCAGTGACTATATCTCCTATTTCAGCCCATATATGCCTGATTGACTTATCCGGCCAGATAACTCGGAATTCCACTGGCTTTTTCTTTATAGTTTCCCTGGAAGGAGTGAGTTTGCTTAAATCATCGGGATGTATTATCTGAGCAACAATATCTTCAAGTGAACCGTCATAAGAATTTTTATTGATGCCAAAAATTTTATACATCTCATCAGACTGAACGATAGAATGATTTTTTATATCCCATGTAAAATCCCCTATATGTGCCACAGATTGTGCTTTTTTTAAACGGGCTTCTGAATTAAGTGCCAGCTCTCTGGTTTTCAACAGAGCTTCTTCTATGTTTTTACGATCAGAAATATCAGAATGGATTCCGCTCATCCATAGCGGTTTTCCCTCTGTCGTCCAGGACAAGACTTTACCTCTGTCCTGAACCCAGACCCAGCTGCCATTTTTATGCCTTATGCGGGCTTCGACAGAATAATAATCAAGTTCTCTGTTAAAAACCTTATTTAAAGTAATCTCAGCTTTTTCCCTGTCTTCAGGATGAGCATATTTTTGCCATGTTTCAATGTTTAAAGGAGATAATTCCTTAAGAGTATATCCAATAATCTGGGCCCAGCGTTCATTAAAAACTGTTTCCCCTGTCTGGACATTCCATTCCCAAGTTCCCGCGTTAGTGCCCTCAAGAATATTTCCCATCCTCTCACGCTCTATGCGCAGCAAAGCTTCTGTCTCTCTGCTTTCTGTGATATCACGGGACGTTCCCTCAAATTCTAGGACTGCTCCACTCTTATCTTTAATGGGCATGGCATTTGTAACATGCCATCTCCATGTACCGTCTGCATGCTGTGCACGGTACTCAAGACCTGTCTGCCTTTCTCCTGTCTCGATTGTTTTTTTTAGGAAAACCAGGCATTGAGGAATATCATCTTTATGAATTAATTTCTGAAAAGGTTTTCCTATAAGCTGATCAGAATTATAGCCGAGCATATAAGTCATACTTTGAGAGACAAAAGTAAAAATACCTTCCTGATTGAGAGTATAAATTATATCGTGGCTGTTTTCTATAAGGCGGCGGTATTTTTCCTCAGAAAGCTTGATTACCTCTTCTGCCTTTTTGCGCTCAGTAGTATCATCAAAAACAGCAACAAAGTGCTCTGACTTCGGACTGTATACTGATATCAGAAACCACATATCCAGATCCGGCAGATAAGTCTCGAACTTTTCTGAAATTCCCGTTTTAGCGACTCTGCCACAAGCTGCAATAATCTCCGGGTTGGATTCAAGTATACCGGGAATGACTTCAGATACTTTTTTGCCTGTTATACTTTTTAAACCGGTCTGATCTTCAAACTTTTTGTTGACCTCAAGATATATAAAATCCACGGGCTTTTTGCCTTTAAAAAGCATTCTGCAGTATGTATAGCCTTCGAGCATGTTTTCAAAAAGTGAACGGAATCTGATTTCGCTCTTATATGCTTCATCCTCTAATTTGTAAAGCTCAGCCTCGGCGATATTTTCTTTGATTTTAAATCCTTTGCTTTCAAAAATTATTACTCTTTTTATTGGTTTTTATATATTATTACTCTTTTTATTGGTTTTCACATAATATCTTTTAGTTTTTACATAATTATTTTTCAATTATTTATGGATACTGATATATTTTCTATAATCCGCAGACTGGACAAATCAGCCCGCAAGTTTTTTTTATTTTGACGAACTCAAAGCAAAGGTTCCACAAATCAACAAAAAGCAGGTCTCTTAGAAGTACGTCACTATTGCCGGTAAGATATTTAACAGCTTCAGTGGCCTGCATGGAGGCTATGACACTGACGGCGGAATTTAATATGCCTCTGTTTACTGAAGTCTCTCTAAATTGTTCGTCTAAAATTTCCGGGTATATGCATTTGAGACATGGAGTTTTACCTGGAAATATATTATATACCATTCCATAGCTTGCAGCCACGGACCCGTAAATCCAGGGAATTTTCGCCCTTACACAAGATTCATTTATTAAAAGTCTGGTTTCAAAATTATCCGTGCCATCAAGAACTATATCAACATCCTTTATAATGCTTTCTGCATTTGAAATATCTAATCTTTTATTTATTGCTTCAATTTTTATTTCTGAATTTATTGCTTCAAGTTTTTGTTTTGCAATCAGGACCTTGGCTGTATTTTTTCCAATATCGCTTTCATCATAAAGATTCTGTCTTTGCAGGTTTGATATATCGGGAAAATCCATGTCAACTATTCTAATAAATCCTACGCCTGCCCTTGCAAGGCTTTGGGAAATAACCGACCCAAGACCGCCCATACCGATAATGGCTGCTCTCCCGGTAAAAAGTTTTTTCTGCCCCTTTTCCCCTATGGGGTTAAAAATTATCTGCCTTGAATACCTGTCATTCATATACTATCTATTGAATTCAGATTAAGTGTCTGTTAAAAAACAAATATTTTTAAATCAGAATCACAATATAAGGTGGCCAATAGAAGGCTATTATGCTCTAATATCCGTATAAAAACCTGGCTTCTTATTATCTTAAAAGCCTCTGCCTTATTATTGAATTTGATTTATCGTTCAAATTTCTCATTAAAAAATATCTGTTAATTCTGACATAATTTTAATAATACAACAAAAAAAGATGTGGAATTTTTTTAGACAAAGCAGTGCCTAAAAATGAAGGACAAAAAAAGGAGAGATGTTTTTAAAAAAATTTAAATTATCCTACATTTTTTTATATTCCGATTTACCGCCTGATTTCTTTAGAAGTTCAACTCCCCCTATTATCATCTCTTTGCACAAAGCCTTGCACATATCGTAAATATTTAATAGAGCTATTGAAACAGAAAGCAGTGCTTCCATTTCAACACCTGTTCTGTCAAATCCGGTAACAACTGAAATTGCAGTAATTTTATTTTCATCATCTGAAATTTTAAAAGAAATATCGACAGAAGTAATTTTTATCTGATGGCACAGCGGAATCAAATCATGAGTTTTCTTGGCTGCCAAAATTCCGGCAAGTTTTGAAACAGTAAAAACGTCTCCTTTTTTTATTTCATTCTCTCTGATTTTTTTAATTATTTCAGCACTTGCCATAATATACCCATGTGCCTCTGCTGTCCTTAGCGTTTCCCTCTTGACGCTGATATCAACTATTTTTGCCTTTCCTTCGGCATCTACATGCGATAAGACAGAATCATTATTATTGCTGTTCATATTTGTTTAATCTCCTCCGCATTCAGAGTCTCTGCTTGTCAGTATATCAATTCCATGAAGCATGGGCTTAAAAATTATTTCAATACTTTCCTTTACGGCTTTAATGCTGCCTGGGAAATTTATTATAAGAGTCTTTTTTCTGATGCCGCTTACTCCTCTTGAGAGTATTGCCCTCGGAGTTTTTTTCTGGCTCTCAGCTCTTAGATATTCTGATATCCCGGGTGCCTCTCTCTCTAATACCGCTTTTGTGGCCTCAGGTGTTATATCCCGTGGCGAGAAACCCGTTCCTCCTGTCGTTATTATCAAATCCGAATTGCATTTGTCGCAAATATCCTGAAGTGTGTT
>CAYNMO010000020.1:0-6735 GCA_964398155.1 uncultured Actinomycetota bacterium
CAGTAAGATTTTTAACTTCCATAACGGTATTGCCAATTGGAACTTCTCTTTTAGGATACATCTCCTTAATGTCGCGGCCAACCATTAAAGCGACAAGTTCATTGGCATTAGTTTCTATAGTTTTCTTGGCCTCAACTTTTTTACCGTCTCTAAGGACAACTACTCTGTCTGTTATCTGGAAAATTTCTTTTAACCTGTGGGAAATATATATAATGGAAACACCTCTGGATTTTAAATTAGCAATTATCTTAAATAAAGACTGAGTTTCTTCTTCGCTTAAGGCCGCAGTTGGCTCATCCATGACAAGAATCTTTGCATCTTTTGAAATTGCCTTTGCAATTTCAACTATCTGTTTTTCTGAAATAGATAAATCTCCAATAACAGAATTAGGATCAAGCACAACATTTAGACTATCAAGAATTTCTTCCGCTTTTTTTGACATTGCTTTCCAGTCAATAATTTTAAATGGCCCCTTGACAAGCTGCTCCCCTATAAATATATTTTCTGCTACCGTTAAATTATTTAAAGTGTTCAGTTCCTGATAAATAACCCTTATTCCTGAAGCCATTGCTTCAGAAGGGCTCTTGATTTCAAATTTTTGCCCGTCTACATAAATAGAGCCAGAATCCTTAATATAATTACCTGCCAGTATTTTAATTAAAGTTGATTTACCGGCACCGTTTTCGCCTAATATGCCTAGCACTTCTCCCTTATAAAGTTCAATTGAAACATCTTCCAGTGCAATAACGCCGGGAAAGGTTTTAGTAATATTTTCCATTTTTAGAACTGTATCATTAATATAGTTCAATTTACCACCACCTGTATGTATGCAATTGAGGAGACTATCTGCTTAAGCTAGTCTCCTCAATCATATTTAATAATTCAAAATCATTGTATTATTTTAGGTTATTTTTTTGGATAAAATTTATCAACGTTATCTTTAGTTATAACCTGATTTTCAACATACATGAATGCAGGAATAGGCTGCCCTTGCATTAATGCTACTGCACCTGGTATTAGATACTCGCCATATTTTTCAGGAAAGTAAGCAATCGAAGCATCGGTTAAGCCATCACGAAGCTGTTGCTGACCAGTTTCATCGCAACCCTGTGTGATGATAATAAATTTCTCAGGATCCCATCTTCCGGCAGTTTGAACAGCTGCAATAACACCGCTCATGGTCTGTTCGTTAATTGAGGTCATAACAAATGTTTTGGCATCAGGGTTTTTAGCAAGAACGTCTGTCATTGCCTTATTAGCCTGTTCAGCTTCACCGGCGCCGCCATCTGCTCTGACAGTTTTAGGATCGATTACAGCAGCAGTATATTTATCTGCGAATGCCTGATAGAAACCTTCTGAACGAAGCATTGTTACTTCTCCGCCGGCAGGCATCTGGATTAAAATAATCTTGTCGATTTTATCAATTCCACCCGCTTTTTCAACTCTTGCTATAGCTTCCGTGCCAGCCATGTAAGCAACTTTAAAGTTGTTTACACCCATAAATGGTGCACTAGGTGTAGGAACATCAACCGCTATGATAGGTATATTGGCAGAGCCAAATTTAATACCGATAATACTGTTAACTTTTGAGTCAAATTGGAAATTTATTAAAACAGTTGGCTTTTTAGCTAACATGATATCGGCATTCTTAAGTCCCATAGTTGCATCATACTGGTTGTCAGCATAATACAATTTAGCAGGATCTCCACCGGCAAGTTTCCATTGAGCCTGAACATTATTCCAAACACTTATAGCGAACGGAATTCCGCCCATTATGTCCGTAAATGCAAGAGAGAAACCCTTGGCCGGAGCATTTGGATAATCTTTATTAGCCTTTGCGGCTTCTCTTAATGCATCATATACAGGATAGCCGCCTGTTGCTGATACAGCAGCTGCTGCCTTAGTTGTAGCTGTAGTAGTTGCGCAACCTGGTAAAATAGTGAAGGTTACAACCAATACTGCAGCCAAAACCAAAATTAAAAGTACTTTTGTTTTTGACATTTCCTAACTTCCTTCCCTCTTTTGTTAATTACTGTTCTCACAGTATGTTTTTTGAAGTAAAAACCTTTAAAACCCGGAAAACTTTTCCTCCCCTCTTTTACGCAGAACTTTATAAAAAAGAATAAAAAGATTTATATTCAGGTCGGTAAAAACGTTTTTTTATATTTCAATTTATTAAACAAATACACAAGATATCTAATTTAATTTAATTTTTGAAGCACAAATAAAAAACGATTTTTTAAGTATATATAATTTATTACAAGCACATGAATTTGTCAAATAAATAATATTTTATGCCCTTCAGGAATTAATCTAAAGCTGTTTTTATTAAAATGCTAAATTTAAAAAATATTTTTATGCCAAAAAGCCTGTATTATTTTTGTATTTTCAAAAAGCAGCGTTCCGATCTGACAGCATAATAAATTTATTTACTTCCTTGCAGCGGCAACGGACTCCCTCTCAATAATTGAGGTGGGTATTATTATCTTCTTGTCCGTTATTGTTTCACCTTCAATAATATCCAAAAGTAGGTTCATTGCAATATTACCCATTACCTTTTTTGGCTGCTTTAGTGTAGTTAATAATGGATCTGAATACTGGCTGAACAGTATGTTGTCAAATCCCATAACAGATACATCTGCAGGAACTTTAAATCCCTCATCTTTTAATGCTCTGAGCAGGCCGAAAGCAAACATGTCTGCTATCGTCAGGAAAGCTGTCGGTATATTTCCTTTTTTTAAAAATTCCCTGGCTGCTTCGTAAGTTGAAGCCATTTCATGCCGCCTCATTTCCGGACTCATCAAAACCAGATCCGGATCAAAATTTATATTATTTTTCTTTAGCCCGCTGACATAGCCTTCAAAACGTTTTTTTACAGTTGTCTGCTTGTCATAAGAAAAAGAAACATAGCCGATCTTTTTGTGACCGTAACTGCACAAATAATCCACACATGACTCCGCAGCAGCAAAATTATCAATTACTACCGTAGGAAAATCTGTCTCCCCTAAATCTTTGTCAAGTACCACAAGAGGGACATTACTGTCATAAATTTTTTTAATAAATTCATAATTATCAAATCCTGAAAAAAAGATAAAGCCGTCTATAAATGAATCCAGCAGTAGATTTGTTATCCGCTCTTCTTCGATAAAGTCAAAAGATGTAGATCCTAAAATCATCGTATAGTTTCTTTTGCGGGCAATTTCTTCTATCCCATTAATAACCTGAGAGAAAAAAGATGAGTTTATATCCGGAACAATTACTGCCACAGTTCTCGTACTGTGAGTTCTTAAGCCTCTGGCAATTATATTTGGCCTGTAACCTATTTTATCAATAGCATCAAGAACTTTTTCTTTTGTGTTTGATGCCACAAATCTGGAGTTATTTATTACGTTTGACACTGTCGAAATAGCGACACCGGCTTCTCTTGCGATGTCTTTAATGGATGGACTTAATTGCTTTTTCTTCCTGTGATGTTCCATATTCAGGGAAATATTTAAATAAAAAATATTAAATTTTATATCAAAAAAAACATTTCAATAATTTATTTAAAAATTATAATACAAAATTATTAAAAATAAAAACGTTTTTTTGTTAGTTATAGCAATCCTCTGCAAACTGCATCGAGTTTTTAAATTCATTGGCAGTATATTGAAATAACGGCAAACCAATAAAGTCCGTATCTTTAATGCAATTTACATCATGTCCTTCTTGAAAATAAGGTATCTTTAAAATTTTTCATATTTTAGCCCACCTATTTAATAATTTTTACTAATTATTTACCGAAAACCAACGGATATAAGATCACTAAAAAAATGTTTTACTTTTCAATACCATATTTTTTAAAACAATAGCTAAAAAAGGTTTTTCCGTTCTTAAAACATGCCCCTGACAGCTTCAATAATATTTTCTTTGGATGGTATGCAGGCTTTTTCAAGTTTTGAATTATAAGGTATCGGAGTATTTAACCCGCAGACTCTTTTTATAGGTGCGTCAAGATAATCAAATGCTTTGTCGCTTACAATTGCGGCTATGTCTGATACAACGCTTCCTCTTTCTACTGCTTCAGAAACAACAACCAGCTTATTTGTTTTTTTGACAGATTTTATTAAAGCTTCGATGTCTAAAGGGACCAGAGTCCTGGGGTCTATTACTTCACAGCTTATTCCTTCTTTTGCAAGCTCTTCTGCTGCAGCCAGAGCTTTAAGCACCATTGCAGAATAAGCAAATATTGTAACATCTTTTCCTTCTCTTTTTATATCGGCTACGCCAAAAGGTATTGTGTATTCTTCTTCAGGGACTTCACCTTTGTTCAAATAAAGAGTTTTCTGCTCAATAAAAATAACAGGATCGTTGTCTCTTATAGCAGTTTTTAACAAACCTTTTACATCATAAGGGGTGGAAGGCATTACAACTTTTAGCCCTGGAACATGATAAAACCAGCTTTCCAGACTTTGTGAATGCTGAGCTGCTATTCCGGTGCCTGCACCGCCCTGAGTTCTTAAAACCATCGGAACATGCAGAGCATCTCCGGTCATAAAATTAATTTTTGCAGCCTGATTGACTATCTGATCCATTGCAAGTCCGCAGAAATCAACAAACATCATTTCTGCAACTGGCCTGCTGCCTGTAAGTGCAGATCCGACAGCTGAACCGACAATTGTCAGCTCTGAAATAGGTGTATTAATAACTCTTTCAGGTCCATATTTTTCAAGTAAACCTTTATACGCCCTGAAGGCACCTCCATAAACTCCTATATCTTCACCGATGAGGAAAACTCTCGGATCTCTGTCCATCTCTTCAATGCATGCTTCTTTTATAGCTTCCCTGTATTCAATTTCTCTCATTAAAAGTCCTTTCAATTTATTAAAATTTTTAGTTGTTTTGCTTAAATTTCCTGCTCCAAAATTTGTATTTTTAAAGTTAGCACCCTCCTGCTTTATTATAAAAATAATGAGAGTGTGAAACCAAAAAATATTAAAGCACAAACAAAAAACGAAAAAAATAGGTCTTTATTAACCTATATTAATATTAGTTGGCAGCTACTCTTTCCAGAAACTTGTCAAGCTCCGGTTCCGGGCTGTTTTCTGCAAACTCAACAGCAGCATCTATTCTTTTCTCAACATCCTTGTCCATTTCAATAAATTGTTCCTCGGAAATTATTCCCTCATTGATTAATTTATTTTTAAAATTTTTCAGACAGTCTCTGTTTAGTTTTTCATTCTCTGCTTCGTCTTTTGGTCTGTACGCAGCAGGATCATTTGGGTGGTGGCCAAGAAATCTGTATGTATCAGCTTCTATAAGTGACGGGCCATTTCCTTTTCGTGCATGGTCAACTGCTTTTTCGGCTGCTTCATACATTTTTATTACATCACTGCCATCTATTTTGTATCCAGGCATTCCATAACCTTTTGCTCTTCCGGCAATGTCCTGTCCCGCAACTGAATCCCTTGAGCACATTGAAATTGCATAAAGATTGTTTTCGCAAATATAAATGATGGGCAGCTTGTATATTGCAGACATATTTAAAGCTTCGTGGAAGGCACCGCTATTGGAAGCTCCGTCACCAAAGTAACAAATGACAACTCTTCCTTTTTTTTCCATCTTACAGCTAAATCCTGCTCCCACAGAAATAGGCAGTCCTCCACCGACTATACCGTTTGCACCAAGCATTCCGAGTTCTGTATCTGCAATATGCATTGAACCCCCTCTGCCTTTGCAATATCCGGTTGATTTTCCAAAAAGTTCAGCCATCATTTTGTTTAAATCAGCACCTTTTGCAATTGAGTGGCCATGTCCTCTGTGAGTCGAAATAATATAGTCTTCTCCTTTTAAAGCCATGCATGACCCGACAGCAACTGCTTCTTCTCCAATATACGGATGAAGATAACCCCATATTTTTGAACGCTGATAAAACTGGACTATTCTTTCTTCAAATCGCCTTATTTCTGTAATTTTTTGCAGCATGGATATCTGCATTTCATTTGATATCTTCCCCATAAAGATCACCCTTCGGTTTCAATTAATAATATAAATCTGACAGTTTATTGCCTGAATTAAATTCGTAATGATAAATTTAAAAATACCAAAATATTATAATTATTTATTTCTAAAAACTTAAACTTTATTTTCTATAAATATAACCTGACTGGTTCAAATGCCAACCATGACCATTAAAGTCCGCCCTGTCCCAAAAAATAAAACGTATTATAACAGCTTTTTTAATTTATGCAAATTATTGCATTATTGCAATAATTACTCAAATAAAAAAATATTTTATTCTTTTAACTTATTTTGCATGATTTTAAAAGAAGCTGGATTCCTATTTTACAAGTTTTAAAATCCTCGCGGCAGCCTTGCTGTCAGTTACAAGAATATTTATATACCTGCCCCTTAAAGAACCCAGTATTGATTCGGCTTTGGCTTCTCCGCCTGCAATACCTATTGAATAAGGTATCTTAAAGAGATTTTCTGCAGAAATTGCAATCATCCTTTTATCTGTGCCAGGCTCACTTATTTTACCGTTGATATCAAAAAAATGTGAGGAGACATCTCCAACAGTACCAGCTGACTTAAGCTTTTCAAAATCTTCTTCGCTGAAGCTGCCTGTTTCAATAAAAGTAGATGTAACTTTTGGAAATATCGCACCTATTCCAACAAGTGCTATGTCAATTTTATCAAAAAAATCGAACGTTGCTTTGATTGAAGGCTCGTTTAGAAGCAGGTCCCTGAGTTCTG
>CAYNMO010000020.1:6745-16766 GCA_964398155.1 uncultured Actinomycetota bacterium
GGCAGGTGCATAAATAAGATGAGGCTCTACTCCAAAAACAGCTGCAAGCCTTCGCGCAATATCCTGACAGTTAAGGTTTACAGACAGCTGATGGACACCTCCCGTTACCTGGACTATTTCCACCTTTTTGTTTATTTTATTTGGAAGATGGGTTATAACCTCATTTACTGTAGTGCCCCATGCAACACCGATAATATCGTGATTTTTTATAATTTCAAGCAGATAAACTGAGGCTGCCTGGCCCATTTTTACCTTCAGCTCTTTATCGGAGAGTCCGGAGTTGTCAACCACAATAGCCCTTTTTAAATTAAATACTTTCTCTAGTTTGTCTTCAAGATCTGTAATATTGGCCATGGAATCGTTTATTGAAATCTGGACCACGCCTGTCTCTACAGATCTTTTCAGTATCCTGTTTACCTGATATTTGGAAATTTTTATTTTTTTTGAAATATCATCCTGAGTCAGACCATCCTTATAATATGCCATTTTTTTTTTTTTTTTGGTTGATATTAGTTTTTTAATCTTGAGTTCTTGTTAAAGTTTTTCCAGCTGCATCATTTTATCAACTTTTTTTGCAGACGGGCCGCCTTTAAACTCAAGGTCAAGCCATATTTTTAAAAGTTCCTGAGCAGTATTTTTCCCAATAACCAGCGCACCCATAGTCATTACCTGGCAATTATTTGAAAGTATGGATCTCTGAGTGGAAAAAAGGTCGTGGCAGACAGCCGCTCTTATGCCATCAAGTTTGTTTGCGCAAATTGCCATACCTATTCCTGTACCGCAAACCAGAATTCCTCTGTCAAAACTTCCGTCCTGTACTTTTTCCATTACTGTTTTTGCAATATCAGGGTAATCAACGGGGTCAGTTTTAAATACTCCGAAATCCTTGTATTCAATATCCTTTTCCTTTAATACTTCAACCAGAGCATCTTTAAGCTCTATAACCTGAGCCTGATGATCACATCCAATAGCAACTTTCATTAAAACCTCCCCATAAAATTATTGTTTTTTATAAAAATCCATTATACTTTGTGCGATTTTTGCCGAAGTAAGACCGTAATAATCAATTAACTCCTCATAAGTGCCCACAGGTGCATATTCATCAGGTGTTCCAATAAATTTCATCCTTGTCGGGCATTTTTTTGAGAGAACTTCTGCGACAGCGCTTCCAAGTCCGTTAAATATGGAATGTTCCTCAATGGTTACTACTTTGCCTGTTTTGACTGCTGAGGTTATAATTGCTTCCTCATCAATTGGCTTAATAGTACTCATGCTTATTACTTCGGCCTTTATCCCGCATCCTTCAAGCTCATATGCAGCTTCAAGTGATTTTGAAACCATTGTCCCTGTTGCTATCAAAGTAATGTCTTCTCCTGTTTTTACGACATCAGCTTTACCGAATACAAGTTTATGCTCCTCGCCAAATATTCTTTTTGACTTTATTCTGGAAATCCTTATATATGTAGGATTATTTATTTTTGAAGCAACCTCAAGCACCTGTCTGTATTCAGTGCCATCCGCCGGACAAATTATTGTCATATTGGGAAGAGCTCTAAATATTCCGACTTCTTCGAGGATCGTATGAGTTGGCCCAAGTGCGCTTACAGAAAATCCACTATTGTTCCCCAGTATAATGGAATTTAATCTGGTCTTGCACAAATCATCTCTTATCTGCTCAAAAGGCCTGTAAGTCGTAAATGGAACGTAAGCAGCAATTACAGGAATTTTACCGGAAATAGCAAGACCTGCTGCTTCCCCTATTCCATTTTGTTCTGCTATGCCAAATTCAAAGTGTCTCTGGGGAAAAGCTTTTTTAAAAGAAGTCCCGCAGGCACCTGCTGATGAGTCCATTGAAATAAATACTACATTATTATTGGAAGTCCCCATTTCAAGCAGAGCGTCTGTAATTATTTTTCTTGCATCATCATAAATTTCGCTGTTTTCATTTTTTTGTGTGTTTGTATCCTGTCTATCCAATTTTACACAGCTCCTCTCTGGCGCACTGCGCAATATTTTTTACGGCATTATCAATCTCAGATTCTTTAAAATGCCAGTGATGGAATTCATATTTATCTTCGGCGAAATCAAGACCTTTACTCTTTACGGTATTGGCTATAATGGCTGAAGGCTTTCCTGTTTTAAAAGGTATGTCTTTTAATGCTTCGTATATTTCGTTAAAATCATGGCCGTTTATGGTCCTTGTCTCCCAGCCAAATGCTTTGTATTTATCTTCAAGCGGACTGGAATTCATTATATCTGTTGTCCTGCCATTTACCTGAAGCCCGTTTTTATCCACTATGGCAACCAGATTATCAAGATTATAATGGCCGGCAGACATCACGGCTTCCCAAACACTGCCTTCTGCACTTTCTCCATCACCAAGCATCACAAATACTTTGTAATTTTTCTTGTCCAGTTTTCCGGCATGTGCCATGCCCTGCCCTACTGAAAGTCCGTGTCCAAGAGAACCAGTTGGAAACTCGATACCAGGCAATGCTTTTTCGTCTGGATGCATCGGTACTTTGGTATTAAAAGTATTGTAAGTCCAAAGGACCTCTTTGTTAAAATAGCCCTGATTTTCAAGAGTTGTATAAAGTGCCATGCATTTATGACCGGCTGACAGAATAAACCTGTCTCTGTCTTCCCATTTCGGATTTTTTGGATCATGCCTGAGAATCATATTATATAATACAGTCATTATATCAAGGGAAGAAAATGCACCTCCTATATGAGCTTCCCCAAACTGCATCATCTTTAAAATATTTTCACGGCACTCATAAGATTTTCTTATTAACTCTTTTACTTCGTTTTTGGTAATACCAGACATTTAAACCACCCTCACATATTAAAATTTAATTGATTCGATCAACTTCTTTTAAATAAAATTTATTCTGTCTATATTAATAATTATATAATTAATTCTTTAATAATAACTCATTTTTCACTGAAACATAAACTTCGTGTAAGCTTAAAATTTTCCTTATCAAGCTATTTTAGCTATTTATTTACCAGAAACTAATTAATCCCTAACTTTATACACAAATTATTTTATTTAGTCCAGTAAAAACAATATATTTCAAGTCCTCATTCAACCTGGGCTATAACTTCCCCAACAGCTGCAGTACTTCCTTCATCGGCAATTATATGCAAAGTCCCGTCTTCGGGTGATTCAATTGCCACAGTCGCTTTATCAGTAGATATTTCAGCAATTTCTTCTCCTTTTTTGACAATATCTCCGTCTTTTTTCAGCCATTTCTCCACTTTGCCTTCAGTCATTGTCTGACCCATTCTTGGAAGATAAATGTCTTCTTTCATATATATGGATCCCTTCTTAGCTTTTTATAAGTTTTAAGACAGCATCCGCTATCTTTTGCCTGTCTGGCAGGTAAATATTTTCAAGAATTGGACTTAAAGGAATAGTGGTATCTGGTGACGTAACTCTCACTATAGGGCCCTTAAGATAAGAGAATGCTTCTTCCGATACTATTGCAGATATTTCCGCTGCAAACCCGCATGTTCTGTATGCTTCCTGAACAATAACAAGTCTGCCGGTCTTTTTTACTGATTCAATAATGGCTTTCTTGTCAAGCGGAACTATTGTTCTTATGTCAATAAGATCCACGGAAACGCCCTGTTTTTCCAAATCTGCTGCAGCCTGAGCTGCTCTTAGTGCCATCATTGACCAAGAAACTATAGTTGCATCAGAACCTTCCCTTACAAGTTTTGCTTCACCGATAGGAACAGAGTATTCTTCTTCAGGGCATTCTCCCTTTGTACTGTAGAGATTTTTGTGCTCCAAAAACATAACAGGATTATTATCTCTTATTGCGGAAATCATCAGTCCTTTTGCATCATATGCGCTTGAAGGCATGACAACTTTTAATCCAGGAATATGAGCTACCCATACTTCAAGAGACTGGCTGTGCTGACCTGCTCCGCATAAACCTGCTCCGCATGCTGTTCTGACGACCATGGGAACTTTTGCCTGCCCACCAAACATATATCTCATTTTGGCAGCCTGGTTAACTATTTCATCAAGACATATACCGAAAAAATCCATATACATTATTTCAACTATGGGACGATAGCCTGCAGCAGCCGATCCCGTGCCGACCCCTGCAATTGCAGTTTCGCTGATAGGAGTGGTTATTATCCTGCCGGGGCCAAACTCTTCTATCATTCCCTTTGATACTCCAAATGCACCGCCGAGTACTCCTACATCTTCGCCTATCAAAAATACAGTATTATCTTTCCTCATTTCCTGGCTCATTGCTTCTCTGATCGCCTCAGATATTGTAATCTGCCTCATTATTTATTTCTCCCGACTCTTATTAATTTTTTTTAAATATTTACACTTTTATTTAATAAACTAAAAATAATAAATTTAAATATTGCCTTTTTTGTATTTCGCATAATTACAAACATTAAAAAAAAATTTAACAATAACCTTTGCAGCCATGCTTAAAAAGATACTCCAAAAACAAATACGTCCAAGGAAATCGTATTTAAGCATAAACATCTGTAAAAAGATCTTCAGGATCAGGATTTGGACTTTGTTTTGCAAACTCTACGGCGGCACTGATTTCATCCGATACTCTCTTCTGTATTTCCTCTATTTCTGATTTGGAGGCAATCCCCCTTGAAATCAGGCTTTCGGGGAATAAGATTATTGGATCTTTTTTAAGCCCTTCCTGACGCTGTTCCGAAGTTCTGTATATATCAGGATCTCCTTCCCAGTGTCCCCTTTGCCTCCATGTCCTTGCAACAATAAGGGACGGACCTCCTCCGGTTCTTGCAAGAGCAACAGCAGATTTTGTGGTATTATTTACAGCTTCAACATCGTTGCCGTCAATTTCAATACCTGGAATACCATAGGAAGATGCCCTTACTGCTATATCTTTTATGTTCATTATTTCTTTGGTGCTGGCAGATATTCCATAATAATTATTTTCACACATATAAACTATCGGAAGTTTAAAAACTGACGCCATATTTAAAGATTCATGAAATGTTCCGCGATTTGTTGCTCCATCACCAAAGAAACAAACAACAACCTGCCCCTCATTTTTCATTTTCAAAGCAAAACCAACCCCTGCAGCAATATTATGCCCCGCACCTACAATTCCGTTTGAGCCCATAATACCAAGGGAGAAATCGCAAATATGCATGGATCCTCCTTTGCCTTTGCAGTAGCCGGTTTTTTTTGCAAAAAGCTCTGCCATCATTAGTTTTACATCTGCGCCTTTTGCAATTATATGTCCATGACCTCTGTGTGTACCTGTTACATAATCGCTTTTATTAAGAGCTGCACAGGCTCCGGTTGCTATAGCTTCCTCTCCCATGTAAATATGCACAAAACCAGGAATCAGACCGGCCGCATAATATTTTACAGTTGTTTCTTCAAATTTTCTTATCTTGTACATTCTTTCATACATTGCCAGCAAATTTTCTTTTATTTCACCCATCTGTAAAATGCCCCCTTTATTTGTTTAAATATTTTTATGACTCTATATTATTATTCTATAAAAAAATGAAAACATATTAAAGTTGCAGTGCTTTCTGCATATCCTTTTTATTTCTTATGCAACCCAGCTTCACTGTTGTATGACAAAAATACTGAAGTACTTTTTGCATCCTTAATCCATCTCTTGTACAACCTTTAAATACTGCTTCTTTTAAGACTGTGTCCCGTAAAATTGGCAGATACTGCTGTTTTTAATATTTTACATTAAATAGTTATAAAACAGATAAGTTATTTGCTTTTCAATTATTTTTTATAATTAATTGCTGTTAATATTCTTAATAATGTTTTAATGTTGAAAATCGATAAAAATACAAATATTATATAAAATAACTTATTTTACTTTTTAAAAAACAGTCACTTTGAATTAAATACAGAATTACTCATACTTTTCGATTGTATGCAATTTATTGCATTAATGCAATAATAAATTATAATAATTTTCATTATATTTACTGTTGATTTTAATGATTTTCTATTTAAAATAATCATGGTATTATTTTTGTTTAAATCAAAATCGGATAAATTCTTTTTATTTGCGTAAATGTCACATATCAGAAAAAAACATAAAATTATAAAAGCTCCAAAGATAGCGGCTGTCATAGTCGTACTGGTATTATTTTTCACTATTGTAAATACCGGTATTATTGCTGCTCTTGTCTTTATTGGAAGCAGTGTTGTTATAAATTTTACAAAAGACCTCCCCAATATCAAAGATTTTTCTCCGATAGTAAATGCTCTTACTTCAAGAATTTACGCGGCAGACGGGAAAATGATTGGAACTCTTCATGGTGAACAAAACAGAGAAATAGTAGCTTTTGAGCAGATTCCAAAAAATATAATCAATGCTGTTGTTTCTATTGAAGATGAAAGATTTTATCTGCATAACGGAATTGATTTTGAAGGAATTTTCAGAGCTTTGCTAATCAATCTAAAATCAGGTGGAAGTGAGCAGGGGGCAAGCACTATTACGCAGCAATATATAAGAACTATATATATTCCGCAGGAAAAAACTACTATTACCTATGAAAGAAAGCTAAAAGAAGCAATTCTTGCTTACCAGCTGGAACTGATATATTCCAAAAATGAAATACTTGATATGTATTTGAATGATATGTATTTTGGAGAAGGCGCCTATGGTGTTCAGGCAGCGGCCAAAGTTTATTTTAATAAAAATGTTGAAGAGCTAAACCTTCAGGAATGCGCCCTTCTGGCCGGTACCGTACAGGCTCCCAGTGTTCTTTCCCCCTATATTAACAAGGTAAAGGCGCTTGACAGAAGAAATACAGTTCTTGCAAAAATGTATGAACTTACTTATATAACAAAAGAAGAATATGTTGAGGCAGTTAAACAGCCTATAACTCTTGAGAGGGCAAAAGAGGAAAGCACTGATTTTGCTCCGTATTTTGTTGAATATGTCAAACAGGAGCTGATAAAAAATTATGGAGTAAATAAAGTTTTCAGAGGCGGATTTGAAATTTATACAACGCTTGATCCCAATATGCAGACTTATGCTCAGGATGCCATCAAAGAAATTCTTCCTGATACGGAGGATCCTGCAGGGGCAATGGTCGCGATGGATCCAACCAATGGATACATTAAAGCAATGGTTGGCGGCAGGGATTTTAACACCATGAAATTTAATCTTGCCTCTCAGAGCAAAAGGCAGCCAGGATCAACTTTTAAAGTTTTTGCCCTGATTGCTGCACTTGAACAGGGAATAAGTCCCTATATGACCTTTGATCCAAACGGACCTGTGGAATTTGAAATTCCAAACAGCAAGCCGTGGGAAATATCAAATTACATGGGTGAAGATTTTCCTGATCTTACAGAAATGAATATTGTTGAAGCAACTGTAAAATCCGTAAATGTGGTGTATTCCCAATTAATTATGAGAGTTGGAGGAGACGCTGTCTCAAGAATTGCAAATGTTATGGGTATAGAGACTCCCCTTGAAGGTTATCCCGCTATCGGGCTTGGAGGTCTTACTACAGGAGTATCTCCGCTTGAAGTATGTACGGCTTTCTCAACAATTGCTGACTATGGTGTCAAACACAAACCTGTGGCAATATTAAAAGTAGTGGACAATGACGGAAATGTACTTGAAGAGTATAAGGACCCCGCTGATGACCAGGTAATAGCAGCCATAAATGCATACAGGGCTATAGAAATAATGAAACAGGTTGTGCAAAGAGGAACAGGTACCAATGCAAGACTTGATGACAGAGATGTTGCCGGGAAAACAGGAACGACTCAGGAAGCAGAGAATGCCTGGTTTACCGGGTTCACTACTAATCTTGCAGCCTGTTTCTGGATGGGATATCCGGAGGAGAATAAAAAAATGAGTGTAGTACACGATATAAGGGTTCAGGGCGGCGCGCACCCGGCAAAGATGTGGAAACTTTTCATGGAGAAAGCCGTAAAGGCACTGCCGATAGAAAAATTTACAAAACCGGCGGAAGACACTTTTAGCCTTCAGATTACAACCGTTGCCGAAACAGGACAGATAATGATTCCAAACAGGTTTACTCCTTTGGAAATGATTTCCATTGCACAATACAGATATGGTGCGGAACCAAGGGAACAGATGCCTATAACCCCTGAGGATACGCCTTTGCTTCCATTTGTTTGTCTGATGCCAATTGATCAGGCAAACCAGATACTTAGAGATGCAGGTTTTACAAATATTGAGTTTGTTAATGAGGTTTATTCCGGAGTTCCTTCAGGATACACTCACAGACAGGATCCGCTATGGGATATAAATGTCGAAAAAACAAGACTTATAAAGGTTTGGGTAAATCCTTAATATATTTTAAAAAAAATTAGCCATATTTAACATTCTAATAAGTTTTACCGTTTTTTAAATAACATGCCCTCACTTTTAAATTCTCTGTAATATGATTTCTTCAGATACCTGTATCTGATTTTTGACTTTAATGAAATTAAATTATTAAATAGTATAAGTATTTTTTCTTTTAAAATTATTATTTTAAAGCTATAAAAATTAATAAAAATGGAAACAAGACTAAGGTTTGCTCCAAGCCCAACGGGATATCTTCATATAGGAAGCGCAAGAACTGCTTTTTTTAACTGGCTTTATGCTAAAAAAACGTCTGGTAAATTTATACTGAGAATAGAAGATACCGATATTGAAAGAAATCGCGAAGAAACTGTCGGTACTATCCTTGACTCCATGAAATGGCTTGGAATGGACTGGGACGAAGGCCCCGATATTGGTGGAGATTTTGGGCCATACAGACAGTCCCACAGGCTTGATATATATAAAAAGCTGTCGGAAAAAATGCTTGAGGAAGGCACAGCTTATTACTGTTTTTGTACTCCGGAGCAAATATCAGATAACAGAGAGGCAGCATTATTAACAGATAAGTTTTACAAATATGACCGGAAATGCGTAAATCTTTCAAAAAATGAGATTGATCGCAAAATAAATGATGGCGAAAAATATTCTGTGAGAATTCTAGTTCCGCAGGATAAGACCTTATACTTTAAGGATAATGTCTACGGCAATTTTGAAGTAAGCTGCTCTAATATCGAAGATTATATTTTAATCAGGTCAAATGGGTTACCGACTTATAATTTTTCGGCTGCAGTTGATGACTGCCTGATGAAGATTACTCATGTTATAAGAGGTGAAGATCATCTTTCCAATACCCCAAAACAGCTTTTAATTTATGACGCGCTAAATTTTAACTATCCTGATTTTACTCACCTTCCAATGATTTTGGCGCCTGATGGACAGAAATTAAGCAAGAGACATGGCTCTATATCCGTTGAAGCATACAAAAACGATGGTTTTTTACCGGAGGCAGTCTTGAACTATATGGCGCTTCTTGGATGGGCTTATGATGATAAAACTACAGTTTTTTCCGTTGAAGAGATGATGGAAAAATTTGAGCTAAGCTCTGTAAACAAAAAAGCATCCAGATTTGATTATGACAAGCTTCTCTACCTTAACGGTTACTATATAAGGAATATTAAAGAAGAAAAGCTGCAGGCAATAATCTTCTCGGATATTATTTCCAAAAACAGTATTTTAAAAGAAAAGTCGGACCTTTTAAAAGAAAAACTTCCTGAAATAATACCGATTACAAAAGAAAGAATTAAAACAATTAAAGAATTTGAAAAAATACTTTTACCTTTTTTTAGCGAAACCCCTTATTCTGATGATGCAAAAAATTACTTTATAAATAGAGATATAAATACTAAAGAAATACTGGCCATGTCAATTCAGGCTCTTAAAAATACTGTTGATTTTAACGTCCTGGGTATTGAAGCAGGCTTAAAAAATATTGCTGCTGACATGAATATAAATTTTAAAAAAGTTGCCGAAGTTTTAAGGATAGCAATATGGGGTGGACCAGTCAGCCCACCCCTGTTTGAAACCATTAAGATAATAGGAATGCAAGCCTCAGTTTCAAGGCTTGAACATTATCTTGAAATTATAACCTGAAAGTCATTTCTTCAGGTTTTAAATCTCTG
>CAYNMO010000020.1:16776-18853 GCA_964398155.1 uncultured Actinomycetota bacterium
CCGTCTCAACTACTTTTTTTACAAAATACGCAACAACAATTTCTTCGTTAGTAGGAGTTATATATAATCTGACTTTGGAATCAGCTGCAGAAATAAGAGCCTGTTTGCCATTGAAATCTTCATTTTTAGCAGTGTCAACTTTGACTCCCATATATTCCATATTCTCAATAATTCTATATCTGGTATCTTTTCCTTTTTCTGCAATGCCGCCGCCAAATGCTATTACGTCCACTCCTCCGAGAATTGCACTGTATGCACCAATATACTTTCTTACTCCGTCAATAAATGCTGCGACAGTCATATTGCATCTTTCATTTCCGGCAAGTCCGGCAGCATAAATTTCTCTGTAATCATCTGTGCCTATTCCTGCCATTCCCTTAAGGCCGGCATTTGCTGATATTTCTTTCTGTGCATCTTCTATACCCAAACCGAGAGATTTCATCGCAAACAGAAGTCCTATTCCATCACAATCACCTATTCTTGTTCCCTGCAGCAGGCCTGAATCTGTGGAGAATTTCATGCTTACATCTACTGATTTTCCATTTTTGTGCGCGCATATTGAGCTTGAGCCGCCTAAATGTACAGTTATCACTTTTAATTTGTCTGTACCTTCAAGTTTGTACACCATTGCAGACATATATCTGTGAGAAGAGCCATGAAACCCGTTTTGCTTTATTTTTAATTCATCATGCCATTTCCACGGGAAACCAAGCATTCTTCTGTGCTCAGGAATGGAATAGTGAAAAGACGGTTCAAAAACACCGACAAGAGGAATATTGCTGCCCAAAACTTTTTTGAACTCAGCTATTGCTTCAAGATAAGGAAGATTATGCACAGGCGCAACAAATGAAAATCTATTTAATTCGTCAAGTATGGCCGGAGTCAGAAGATTGGCGCCATTTGTCTCGCCAAGTATTGTTTTAAAACCTACTGCTTCAATGTCTTCATACCTGCTTATTACTCCGTTTGCGATATACCAGTCAAAAATAAGCTGAATGCCGTTCTTAAAGCCCATAACATTTACAGTTTCTTTTCCTGACTCACCGTTTCCAATTTTAAAAGTAAAATTGGAATCGCCCTCAGTTTTTATTTTATCAAGATTTGCTTCGCCAAGAGTTTTTATTTCGTTTTTATCATTTATATCAAGAATCTTGCTTTTTAAAGAAGTGCTGCCTATATTTCCTATGGCTATAATCATTCTTTATTCTCCTTTTAAATTAATTCTAATTGCCTGTTTTTATTATATTGACAAGTTTTTTGGTGATTAACTCCGTTTTCATTAAATTTTTTCTTAAATTTAGTTCAAAATTCTTATAATTTGACCAGCCTGGCTGCTTATTTGCCAAAATTAATAAAATATCCTGGATACTTCATAAAGATCAAGATCCATTGATTTGCTTTCACTGAGAACCTTTTCCATTGACACTGCTTTAATTATGTTTCCTTCAAAACAAACCATACAGTCAAATTGACCTTCATGAATTAATTCGACTGCTTTTATACCTGTTCTTGTTGCAAGGACTCTGTCAAAAGCAGTCGGCCTCCCGCCTCTTTGAAGATGGCCAAGAATTGTAACTCTTGTTTCATATCCTGTCCGCTTTTCTATTTCTTTGGCTATAATGTTGCCTATTCCACCAAGCTGCGTTGGCTGCAGATTATTGAGCCCAGGCTTTACTTCAACCCTGGCATTCTTTATTTCTGGTCTTGCGCCTTCGGCAATAACTATAATGCTGTAGTCTTTGCCCCTGTCCCTTCTTTTTTCAATTACGCCAACGATATCATCATAGTCAAATGGTACTTCGGGAATTAGAATAAGGTCGGCGCCTCCGGCAATACCAGAATAAAGCGCTATCCAGCCTGCCTCCCTGCCCATAACCTCAAGAATCATTATCCTGTGATGCGATGAAGCAGTTGTATGCAGTTTGTCTACTGCATCAGTTGCAATTTCAACTGCACTGTCGAATCCGATTGAATAATCATTAAAATTAATATCATTATCTATGGTTTGTGGTACGCCAACACCTTTTATGCTGTACTGGCTTAATCTGTGCAGAATAATGTTTGTATCATCTCCGCC
>CAYNMO010000020.1:18863-19190 GCA_964398155.1 uncultured Actinomycetota bacterium
CCAATACATACTATGGCATCAATGGCAAATTTCTTTATATTCTCCTTAACCAGTTCAACTCCGTTTTCGATTTTAAAAGGATTGACCCTGGCCGAACCGAGAATAGTTCCCCCTCTGTCAAGTATCCCGGAAACCAGTCCCCTGTCCAGTTCCGTCACGTTCCCATTTACAAGTCCGTCCCAGCCATTTTTTATTCCCAGAACTTTGTATTTATATTTTTTTGCCATAACGTAAACAGCTCTTATGATAGCATTTGTTGCCGGAGAATCGCCGCCACCTGTAAGTATTCCTATAGTTTTTATTTCGTCCATAATGATCCTTTCCGAA
>CAYNMO010000021.1:0-18909 GCA_964398155.1 uncultured Actinomycetota bacterium
ATTTTTTTTGAGATGGTTTTTACAAGAGCCCTTCCGCTATCCCCGATATCAATCATTCCCTCTGGTTTCATATCCTTATTGTCTGCAGCAAACTTAAGTATCATATAATTTTTCTCAGGAGTTTTGCCGCAGGCCTGAGTATTTTTTAATGCGCAGTGTTTTGCGCATCCATCCAGAGTGATACAATAATTATCATTTATTTTTTGTATTGCTTCTTTGTCTCCTGAAGTGAGCTGAGCAAGACAGACAGTTTCGGCCAGTTCTGGTTTTTGTTTTATAATTTCATATGCAGTTTCCCTGGATGCAGTTCCAATCGGTTTTCCGATACCGCTGCAGGGAATTATTATAAACTTTTTGTCTTTCATTTTTCTTTTCCCAGTTCTTTCCCCTCTTCGTCTACTCTGGACTTCATATAATCAAAATATTCGTCGCTGTTCATCAAATTTAATTTGTCGATTTCAAAATTTTTAAGCTCAGCCTTTAACAGCCAGCCCTCGCCAAAGGGGTCCGAATTAATCAAATCAGCAGCTTCATCTATTTTTGTATTGTGCTCTGTTATTTTTCCACTGACTGGAGATATAAGCTCCACTGAAACCTTCATCGTCTCTATATCTCCTATTGGTTCATCCTGTACAATATTTATGCCAATACCATATAGGGAAACACTTGCAATATCCCCGTTTAGCGTCTGGAAAAAATCCGAAACACCCACAGTGGCAATATTTCCTTCTATATCTGCCCAGCATCCGTCTTTGTGATAATAAATACCGTTTTTTACTTTAAAAATAAATTTATCATAAATATATTCCCTGTAATCCATTTTTTCTCCTCTATAAACAGTCATTATTTTACCGGCTGCAGTATTTATATTTGTTTTTAATTGGCTCCTGGAAAATAACTCAATATTTACCAAATTATTAATTTAAATTAATCTTAAAATAATACCGATTTATTATGTGTCCCTTAATTAAAATTCATTTATTTACTCTATGGTTTCCTGGAGCAAATCAATAATCTGTCTGTATTTTTTATCCTCTGCACATCATTAATGGTATTTGGATCTTTTTCTATAATTTTAATAATCATATTTATTAATTCTTTGATATCGGAATCCATTTCTTCATTAAAATAATAATTTACCCATAAGCCGTCTTTTCGGAAAGCGATAATTTCTGCTTCCTCCAGTTTTTTTAAGTGAGAAGATATGGTGGGCTGTGACAGATTAATGATTTCTGTAATCTCGCAAACGCAAACCCCGCTTTTGGCTTTTAGCAGGCTGACTATCCTTATCCTGCTTTCATCCGACAGCGCTTTTATTATTTTTATTACTTTTTTTAGTTTGTCATCTTCCATTTTTATAATTTTCCCATTAATTTAGTTACGCTGGTTAATATTACAAACTCTGGTTATTTTGGCTGATACTTTAAACCTTCATGTTTTAATAACGCCATTGACCAAACCAAATCTAAAAAAATTTTTGCAGCATTTCAAATGCACTCCATTTCAACTTGGGACACCATGGCTAAAATCAAACTTAACTCCAAATTGCCTGTGATAAGCTTCAGTATATTTTTGATATCCCAAATATCAGCCGCAATTTTTTTTACACAATCTGCGCTCAGCCTACGTTTCTTTAAAAAGACGCTTTTTAAAGTAAAGAGCAACATTGACAAGTCCTATAAGAACCGGAACTTCGACAATGGGCCCTATTACTGCAGCAAATGCAACTCCGGAATTTATACCAAATACTGCAACTGATACTGCAATTGCAAGCTCAAAGTTATTGCTAGCAGCAGTAAAACCAAGTGTTGCCACCTGAGCATATTTTGCTTTTATTGCTTTGCCCATAAAAAATGAAACAAAAAACATGATAAGAAAATATATAAGAAGCGGTATTGCAATTCTTACAACATCAAATGGAATTTTTACAATATACTCGCCTTTAAGCGAAAACATGACAAGTATTGTAAATAATAAAGCAACCAGAGTAATGGGGCTGATTTTGGGAATAAACTTTTTTTCATACCATATTTTGCCTTTAAGCTTTACCAGAACAAAACGGGTAATCATCCCGGCAAAAAATGGAATGCCAAGATATATCAGGACACTTTTTGCAACCTCCCAAATAGAAATATCAACCGCCATCCCTTTTAAGCCGAAAAGTTTTGGCAGGACTGTAATAAAAATATAAGCATAAGCAGAGTAAGCTATAACCTGGAAAATTGAATTAAAAGCCACCAGCCCGGCAGCATATTCTGTATCCCCTTTGGCCAGCTCATTCCAGACAATAACCATTGCTATGCAGCGAGCCAGTCCTATCATTATAAGGCCAATCATATACTCCGGATAAGCTCTTAAAAAAATAATTGCCAGAAGGAACATCAGCACCGGCCCTATTACCCAGTTCTGAACCAGTGACAGCAGCAGGACTTTCCAATTGCGGAATACTTTCCCCATCTCATCATATTTTACTTTTGCAAGAGGAGGAAACATCATTAAAATTAGGCCTATTGCTATAGGGATATTGGTTGTACCTACAGATAGTTTGGCCGATACATTGGAAATATTAGGATAAAAATAACCTATTCCTACTCCTACTGCCATTGCAATAAATATCCATAAAGTCAGAAAACGATCTAGAAAAGATAATTTCTTTACAATTGATTCCTGCTGGGCCATTTTCAACCTTTCTCTCAAACTGCATTTTAAATAGTTTTATAAAAAAAATTCCCCTGGTAATAACTATCCTGCATTCCCCGATAATAACTGCTCAATATTATCCTGATAATAAATGTCCCGCGTATTTAAACCCCGATTTAGAAATACCTTTTTCTCCGGATAATAAATCTCAGAAACTATTAATCATATTATATTTATATATAGTTATATGTCAATATATAATTGCACATAATCCAAATCCTCTTCAAAAATATTAAACGCGACATTACGTCTGTCCTGATTTACCCCCTTAATGATAAGCTTTGGCACGCACTAAATTTTGTGGAAGTATTTGCATTGAGTATTTTAGAATCACGGAAAGTACAAAATCACGGCCTAAAACTGCTCAGCAATACAGAGACATTTTTATAGTTTATTATTAATAATTGAAAAAAGTAAAAAATTTGACTTTTTTTAATGATAATATATGATTATATTAGCTAATATAGCTAAATTGTCTAATTTATTTAAAGGTAAACACATGATAGTAAATTCTACAGATCTTAAAAATAATCTTGGAAGATATTTAAGGGATTGCGCCAAAGAAGAAGTAATAATTACGAGCAGCGGCAGAAAAATTGCAAGGCTGATTGCAATTGAAAAAGAAGGGCAATTCAAAACGAGTGCAATGGCGGAAGGCCTGGTGGGTGAAGGATCTCAGGCATATGAGTATGCTCAAAAAAAAATATCATATGAAGAATTTTTACATATTACAGAGAATAATGAAGATAGATATGAATATATAGATGGCGAGGTTTATCTTCTTACGTCACCTAAGACAATTCACCAGAAAATTCTCGGGGAAATACATATATTATTTTATAACTGGTTTAAGGGCAAGAAATGCATTCCTATCCTTGCACCCTATGATATTACTCTGAAGAGAAGCCCTGAACAAATAAATGTCGTAGAGCCTGATTTGGTTGTTATATGTGATCTTGAAGAAAATCTCAATAATAAAGATTATTATATGGGTACACCGGTACTCGTTGTGGAGATTCTTTCCGGGTCAACACGCGCTAAGGATGCCATAAAAAAGCTTGACCTCTATATGTCTACGGGAGTAAGTGAATACTGGATTATTAACCCGTTTAACAGGGAAATAGCAATATACTTTTTTGAAAATAATAATATTTCCAAAAATGAGACTTTTAAAAAAAATGATGTGGCATTATCTTACGTTTTTATAGGACTCGAGATAAATCTAAAAGATATTTTTAAATAAAATAACCTGCCAAATGTCCTGCAGCGTCAGGAATCTTCATCATCATCTTATATTTAAATCCTCAATATTAAATATTGTTAAAACATGCGACAATAAAATATAATTGTAAAAAAATATTAATAAATATTTGGAAGGAAATTTATTTTTGAAAATATTAATTATATGCACAGGAAATTCATGCCGAAGCCAGATTGCTGAAGGCTTTTTTAAACATTATAAAAAGGACTGGGAAATATACAGTGCAGGAATATCCCCCAAAGGTTTAAATCCCCTTGCAGTAGATGTGATGCTTGAAAGAGGAATTGATATTTCAAGTCAGACCTCTGACAGTATAGATGATTACATCACTAATGAGTTTGATTATGTAATTACAGTTTGCGACAAAGCAAAAGAAACTTGTCCGGTATTTTTAAATGCAAAAAACAGCTTGCACTGGAGTTTTGCTGACCCTGCAGATGCTGCTGGTACCAGTGATGAAAAAATAATTAAATTCAGGGATGTCAGGAATCAGATAGAAGAAAAAATAATTCAGTTTCTAAAAGGAGCAATAATTAATTGAAAATAAAAAAAATATCACTAATCCTGTTAATGCTATTTATTTTGTTACTTTCAGTTTTGCTGATTTCATGCATCCCCTTTCGGGGCCTGACCGAAGACAGCAATGGTGTGGCCGCAACGACGACAAAGGAATTAGTAGTCGCTCCCGATTTCACTTTGCTTGATCTTAATAATAACAAGGTATCTCTGTCTGATTTTAAAGGCAAGGTAGTAGTACTTAACTTCTGGGCTACATGGTGTCCTCCCTGCAAAGCAGAGATACCTGATTTTATTGAAGTTTTTAGAACTTATAAGGACAAGGATGTACAGTTTCTTGGAATTTCAGATGACAATGTTTCTTCCATTAAAAAATTTGTTGGAGATTACGGAATAAACTACACGATTCTTCTGGATGGTTCAATTGATGCAGTAATGTCTAACTGGGGTATATCTTCCCTTCCTACAACAGTCATAATTAATGGAGATGGCAAAATAACGTTTGCAATTGTCGGAATGGTGTCAGCAGACAAATTAACAAACATGATAGAATTAAGCCGATAAATATTAAAGAAGCAAGGGGACGGAGTTATTGCTCATTAAAGACAAGAGGGTTGAGTTATTGCATCAATCTTTGAACCATAAATTGTGAGCTTTCACTGATGAAACCAAGACAGCAAAATCAATACCACATTAACCTGCTGTTGTCGCATACATAATAAAGCAATAAATATTATAAATAAAACCTGACTCAATAAATGCAGGTCTTTAAAAAAAATGATAAGCTTTTTTTATTTATTTCTGTCTTAAAAATATTATAATATTATTACTTATTTTAAATAATGGGAGAAATAAAATGAAAAGTAAATCCATTCCAATAATTGCCGCAGTTGTAGTGTTACTATTGTTTGGTACAGCTGCTACCTGTAATATGTGTGGAATTAACTATACAACAGATACTACCACAACTGCCGGTGGTGAAAATAAAACAGGTGATACTTCTTCCGATACAACCAAAAAGGAAGCAGATGCGCAAAACACAACAGCTGCTCCGACCACAACAGAAGAGACGTCTCCTCCGACAACCGCAGCAGAAACATCTGCCCCTACCACTGAAGCCCAGTCAGCAGGCAGCTCACCGGTTATCAAGCTGATTGAAGTAACAGATAAAAAATCCGGCACAGTTTATGATGCGCTGTCTGAAGACATCCCTAGCGAATGGATGAATCAGCTGCCCGTTTCATTAGAGCTATTTTTCCATCTAAAATTGTCGGACCCAGATAATGATAAATTGTTCTGCAATTTATCGGATAGTAACGGCAACAATTACGAACCTGTACCGGTAGACAGCGACGGGTCGGCTGATTTTTACTGGACTACTCCTGCATCGCCGGGTGCACTGATTATGAGATTTGTTATTAAAGATGATAGCGGAATGGAAACAGTCAAAGAACTTTCCTTTACTTTTATACAGTATTAAACTTGATACTTGTACTAACAGATAATGAACTACTGAGTAAAGATTATAACTTAAGATAATTTTATTAAAAATGCTTAAGATAATTTCAATAAAGATCTTTATTGACAGGAGAATTAATTTTCTGTAATAATATTTGAAGAATTTTAGAAATTAGGTGCCCGGAAGGGATAATAGGGAAGCCAAGGAATGGTTTTGCCATTTTAACAGGCACGGACCCATCACTGTATTCGTGGAGCTAAAAAAGTCACTGTAAGTACGGGAAGACTTTTTATTAAAAAGCTTTGAAGCGAGAGTCAGAAAACCTGCCAGTTTCTTAACAAATAACCTGGGATAACGGTAAAGTCCTTCGTCATTTATTGACGAGGGACTTTTTTATTTTTATCAGAGAAAAGGAATTAAAATGAAAGCAGCAATATTAAGAGGTCCTGGAGCTTTTTTTGTAGAAGAACTTCCTGAACCAGAGTGTCCTGACGGAGGATTGCTGGTCAAAGTTAAGTCAGCTGCTATTTGCAGTGCTGATGTAAACATGATCTCAAAAGGACATAAAGCTTTATCCTATCCCCGCATTCCGGGACATGAAATATCCGGCATAATTTCTGAAAGCCGTAATCCTTCTTTTAAAGAAGGCAGTAAAATACAGATTGCTCCTGGAATTACCTGCGGCAAGTGCCGGTGGTGTCTTGCAGGCATGGAAAATCATTGTGAAAATATAAAAATAATAGGGTTTAGTATGGATGGTGGATTTTCTGAATATATTGTTATCCCTTCAGAGGGAGTTGGGGCAAATATTATTAACCTCTTACCCAATAGTATTGGTTTTCAGGAAGCTTCTTTTACAGAGCCACTTGCCTGCTGCATTAACGGACAGGAAATCATTGGCATAAAACCTGGAGATAATGTTCTCATTATCGGAGCGGGGCCTATAGGCTGCCTTCATGCTCTGCTGGCACGGTTTAGTGGAGCTAATAAAGTTATAATAGCAGATTTTCTTGGAGAACGTTTAAAGCTTGCGGCTAAAACCGGGGCAGGCTGCTTAATTGAACTGACTACAGACAGTCCAGAGCTGCTAAAGAAAAAAGTATTAGAGGAAGTCGGTAAAAATGGTGTTGATGCAATAATAATAGCATGCTCGTCAGAAATATCATCTTATGGTCTGGCAGATTTGCTTGCACCAAGGGGTGGAATATGTCTTTTTTCCAGCTTTGGCATAGAGCAGACACTATTTGACAGACAGGCTCTTAACCAATTGCACTACAAGGAAGCATTTGTAGCTGGGGCTTATGGTTGTACTTCAATTCAAAACAGCAATGCACTAAGTTTGATATCATCGGGAAAAATTAAAGTAAACTGGCTTATAACAAAGCAAATAAAACTCGAAGAAATTCATAAAGGAATTGAATTGGTAAAAAATCACAAGGGATTAAAAATAATAATAAATTACTGAAGAGGCATTGAGATGGAAGAAAATATTAAAAAATTCGGTTCTTTAATAATGCGATTAATTAATAAAAAAAACCTTTCCCGCTCTGAAGCATATGAAGCTTTCAGGCAGGTATTGTTAAATGAACAAACTGAAATCCAGCAGGGTGCTTTTCTTGCAGCTCTTAAAGCAAAGGGAGAGACAGCTGAAGAAATCGCTGGAAGCTGGGAAGCTATTTATGAGCTTGATACTGCAAAGGTAATCCTGGAAATTAATTCTCCATTAGTAGAAAACTGCGGTACAGGAATGGATGATATTAAAACATTTAATATCAGTACAGCAGCCTCTGTTATTGCGGCCGCGGCTGGAATTATAATGGCAAAGCATGGCGCAAGAGCAATTACTTCTGTTTGTGGCACCATAGATATTATGGAGGCCATAGGCCTGGATGTTGACTGTGATTTACATGTAGTTAAAAAAAGTATCGAAGAAGCAGGAATAGGGATATTCAACGGCATGAGTCCAAAGGTCCATCCGAATGCATTAGGCCGAATTCTTTCCCGGATTTCTTTTGGTACTTCACTTAATATTGCTGCTTCCCTGGCAAATCCAGCCATGCCGCAATTTGGAGTAAGAGGTGTTTATGCAAGGAAAATGGTAAATCCTGTAGCCAGAGCTATGAAAGAAATTGGATATAAAAGAGCAATAGTAATCCATGGACTTGACGGTGATGGCAAGTCAGGCATGGATGAAGCATCCACATTAGGGATGACAATAGTATCAGAATTAAAAGAAAACGGAATAATAAAGGAGTATTCTCTGTCACCTGAAGAAATAGGGATAATGCGCACCTCGAGGGAATCTCTGGCGCCTCTTGGAGATTTAAAATCTGAAGCATCGCGATTTGTCGGACTTTTAAGCGGTAAAGTAGATGGTGCCTGTTCCGATATAGTCTGCCTTAATGCTGCTTTTTTACTATACATGATGGATATCGCGCCGGGAATTAAAGATGGTTTTTATCAGGCAAAAGAGATTATTAAATCAGGAAAAGCCATTAATAAATTAAAAAGCTGGGTCAAAACTCAACAATCCATAGCTGGTAACGGAATATCAAAATTAAACAGTTTGCTATAAATATAATTAAAAATATGAAGCTGTATATGTTGAAATGCAAACGGGGATATTTAAAAAAAGAAGGAGCTGAAGGCTTTTCAATAGCTTTATTTGAAAAAGCTTCAGTATTTAGAAATATAGACAACGAAGAGTTAAATAGTTTGAGGCAACAGGGTATTTTATCAGGAATAGATGGGCTAAGTCTTGTAATGCTTACTATTACAGAAAAAGTATTGAAAAATTATTAAAAAACAAATTTTAGGCGACAGTTCCTTTTTATGTCATTTTTACTGAAGTCATTTCTTTTCTGTCAAGGGGACGTATAGTTTGACATATGTCAAGGGGACGTATAGTTTGACATAATAATGAGCACTGCAAAAACTTTAGCCGCCCGAAGAATATTATGATATAAAACAGTAATGCCAAATTGTAGGCATATTTGGGGACAGTCCCATTTTGAGCACAATTTCAGCATATTTTTATTGTTACGCCAGATAGTAATATAGTTTGACATAATAATAATGTGCATGACAAAAACTTCGGGGACCCAATGAAAACTATTATATAAAATATTAAAGCTAAATTATATATTCTGCTGACGATGTTAAATCAGTTCAAGCACAGTGGCTTATGACTGTTGATATAAAAAATTAGGTGATTTTATCAATAGCTTTGGTTTTTGGCCTTACCTGACGTAAATATCAAAGACTCTCACCAACACCCAGTTTGCTTTGTTGCGGTCTACAAAAATAGTGTGTTGTTCTGCAACCTGATACTGATCATGATAGGATTTGCTGCTAAAGACCACATTTAAGCCTACCTGAAAATCCGTTATATTGACACCTCGGTTATTTTCAGATACAAGGCTTCCTACTGAAAAGTAAATAACCCCCGGATGATCTTTTAGATAAGAATGACATTCATCAATAAGGTTTTGAACTGATGCATCTGATGCATCTTTTAAAGTAAAAAATACACTATGAGATAAATTCTGTTCATCCATTGTGTCCCCTTTGCAGGTATTTATATTGTTTGATATTTTCCATTAAGTATATTTCTATCTATATGAATATACCAGCATAAAACAACATTCCCAAAGATCAAAATTTCATAAATCAAGTTAAAACTCTCTAAAAATTGAGTTATTCATCAGGAACCATGCATACAGCTAAAGAGACAATCCGCCTAAAAAAGGCATGTATTTTAGCAGAAAACCAATTAATCTGGTCATTGAATCTGTAATAAATACTACGCCGAGAATAATAAGAAGAATCCCCGAAATAATATTAAATACCCTCATGTGTTTGTTTATTTTCTTAAAAAATTTCGAAAACAAGCCAATGAAAACACTAAACAGCATAAATGGTATTCCCAGTCCAAGAGAATAGGCGAGCAATAAAAATATACCCTGAGTCAGGGTAGAAAGCTGGCTTGCAAGAAGCAGAATTCCTGATAGAATCATGCCAATGCAGGGCACCCATCCAAATGAAAATATTATACCTATTAAAAAAGATCCGAGATAATTATATTTTGCTGCCTCAGGAATATTAAATTTTTTCTCAAAATTTAAAAAAGGTATTTTAAAAACACCCATATAATTTAACCCAAATATTATTAAAAGCCCCCCTCCCACTCTGCTTATTATGCTTGCATAATCTCTTAAAATTCTTCCAAAAAACGTTGCAGTCGAACCCAGAATAATAAAAACCAGTGAGAACCCTAGAACAAAAAAAACACTGTTTAAGAAAATAAACAACCTTTGGGAAAGTTTGATATTTTCAGTTCCAAGAGCAGCTTTATTTGTCATAAAACTGATATAAACAGGTACTAAAGGTAAAATACAGGGAGAAACAAAAGACAATATCCCTGCAATAAAAGCAGATACCAGGCTTATTTCAAACAATTATCTCGCTCCTTTCAATATTTTAGTTAACTTATCCTTTAAAAACAGCCCAATATAGCCGTATTTATTAGCTAAAAGAATAAATAACTTTTTTTTAAAAAACCAGATAATAATTATTTGACTGCAGATTGAGCTTTAAAAGAAGCTGTCTTATTTGTTGCTGTCTGGTTTATAATTTCAGGTTGCTTAAGAATTTTACTCGGTAATAATCTTTTACCTTCTCAATATACTGTATTTAGTTTTGCATACAGTAGTATCTTCAGATAATTTCAATTTTTATATCACTTGCAACTGTCTTTCCCCTGGTAAAAAATACATAAAATTCTGAATTAATTATACTCTTTTTCCTTTCTGGTTTGTTTAATAGTTTCTTTAAAATGATCATAGAGCAGTTCTTGTAAATGTTCTCCATATTCTTTAATCTTTTTTGTCCTTTCTTAAAATTACAAGTTTTATAATTGGGCCCGGTATGATTATTTTATTTTTAACCGGAGCTTTATTTTAGAATTACATACAAAAACAAAATCCTTTTGGGTTTAATAATTAGCATATATTGCAGTATTGCAATATTTTGCGCTAAAGTTTATTATTACAGTTGTAGTTTTAGAAAAATATGTCCTTATTACGGTATGGTTCCTGAAAAAGCATTGCCTTTAGGTACTATATTTTTAAAATAACAGCACTATTAAGGGGATCAACAATATAATGCAGCTTTTGACAGGTAATTTAGTGTTAAGATTTGCTTTAGACAGGGTTTTAACTGGCATGTAGGGCAGCTGAATAATTACAAATAGTCTTTACCAGAAGACATTTTCAATTAACAAAAAACAGGGAGTTATTAAATGTCATATGTAAACACCAAAGAAATGCTTATTAAAGCCCGTCAACAGAAATATGTGGTCGGAGGGTTTAATATAGTAAACCACACTTCTCTTGTAGCCGTAATTGAGGCGGCAAAGGAAAATGATTCACCCGTTATTATACAAACATCCCAAAAAACAGTAAAAGAGCTTGGGTATAAGGTTTTGCCGGCCGTTATCAGGGAGCTTGCTGAAGAAACCGATGTCCCTATTTCGATGATACTTGACCACGGTACAGATATTGAGATAATAAAAAATTGCATCGAGTCTGGCTGGACTTCCGTTATGATAGACGGTTCTGCCTATCCCTTTGAGAAAAATATCGAAATCACAAAAAACATTACAAATATTGCCCATTCAAAAAATGTTACAGTTGAAGGTGAGCTTGGACATATTGGAGGAATAGAGGAGCATATAAGTGTTGATAGTGACAAAGTATTGCTTACTGATCCTGATAAGGTTGTGGAGTTTGCTCAAAGGACACAAATAGACTCTCTGGCGGTGGCAATAGGTACAAAACACGGTTTTTACGACATCCAATATGAGCTTGATTTTAATCGCCTGGGCAAAATAATGGACATCACTGATTTTCCAATTGTCATTCACGGATGCTCGGGGCTTGCCGAAAATGATTTAAACAGGCTGATTTCTTTTTGCCCTTCCAAAATGAATATATCAACAGAGATAAAACATATATATATTGACTCGTGTAAAAAATACATTGAAGAACATCCGGATGAATACGAACCCATAAAAAAGATAAGTTATGTGCAGCTGCAGGTAAAAGAATTAGTCAGAAAATATATGGATATTTTTGGTAGCTCATTCAAAGCGCGGTAAAATTAAGAAAACATCTGTAATGCTTGCACAAATTAAAAGCCGGGGTTTTAAACAACTAAATATAAATTCACCTTACCTTATTTGTTTTCGTATTTATTGCATCTTTTTAAAACAGGATTTATAGGATTCAGGATTAATCAAACTTGTTCCTGAATTTTTAAATCTAAAAACAATTGTTGATAATATTGGAAGTTTAGACTAAACATGCAGACCTATAAACCGAAATATGAATGTGACCTTCATTGTCATACGCTGCGTTCCGACGGAAATGATACTCCTGAAGAGCTTGTGAAAAAAGCTGCCGACTTAAAAATGCGCGCTATAGCCATTGTGGATCATGATATTATGCCTGAAAACCCCTATGACATTAAAAATCACGCTGAAAATCTAGGACTTAAGCTTATATTGGGTTGTGAATTTTCATGTGATACTTATGTTGATGACGTACACATTATAGGATATGAACTTGACTGGAAAAACCCTATCGTGCAAAAAGAAGAGGTTAAAGCAAAGCTTTCAAAATCAGAAGCTTACAGAGATTTATGTGCTCTGCTTTCAAAAAAAGGTATGCCTGTTGATTATGAAAATGAGTTACTAAAATACATTGACACTAACGGTAATGTCCAAAAAAGAAAGCCCGAGGATGTCCAGAGAAAACATATATTTGAGCTTATGGCAGTAAAAGGATATTTTCCCTCCTGGGAGAAAGCAAAGCTTGCCGTAAGGGACAATCCTGAGTTTAACTTGAGAAGAAAAAAAATAAATCCCTTAAAAGCAATAGAAATAATAAAGACGGCGGGCGGGCTATCGGTGCTGGCACACCCTTACCTTATTGATGAAAGTCTTTATTCAGAAGATATTAATTGCGATAACAGGGATATCTATATAGAAAACCTTATAGCTGCAGGTCTTGACGGTATTGAATCATGTTACACCTACAGTAAAACCACCTATAAGGGCAGCCTCCCTGACAACCTGATTAAAGACTTGGTTGAGTATAAATACAGGCAAAAAGTAAGGTTTTTTACAGGAGGGTCCGATTACCATAATGAAGCTAAAAAAGGCTTGCCAAACCCAAGGCAGATAGGTGAATCAGGGATAAGCCTTAAACAATTCAGCAAAATATTTTAGCAATTATCTTTTAATAATTTTCACAAATCTTCTATCTTTACACTGAACCATTCCTGAGGTTTTTAAAATGTTTTACTTTTTGTAGCAGCTTTATAAAAACACAGGAGTTATTTGCCACCATTTTTATTATCAAAACCAGTGCCATCGTTATTGGATGCACCCACTGTGTCGCTGTCTGGTTTAGTGCTATTGCCTGAAGCTGTAGTCTCCGCGCTGTTGTTTGAAAATGTCGTTTCAGTACTGTTGCCTGAAGCTGTAGTTTCAGCACTATTGTCTGAGGCTGTGGTCTCGGTGCTGTTGTCTGAGGCTGTAGTATCAATACTATTCCCTGAAACCGACGTCTCGGTAGAGGATGTGCATTGCCCACCGTTATTATTATTGCCCATACCATTACCGCCAATGCCTTTGCCCATACCTTCACTGCCTGTACCATCCATTTTTCTCATTCTCATCTGCGTTTTAGTTTTTATACCATTTATTTCAATATTTAAAGTTTCATTTTGCTGCCCGCTTAAATAATGATGCTCATTGCACCTTTTATATTCAAGATCAATAGAACCAAGCAGTTTATTTAATTCTTCATCGGAAATATTAATATTTTCATTTAATATAATCGCTGCTTCTGCCATCCTTCTGTTTAAAAATCTTAAGTGCAGAGGACCCTGCCCTGAAGGAGGAGTAAAGCTTGTCTGTATGTGTTCAGCAGATATCTTGACACTATATAGAATATCACCGGGTATGCTGTTCGTAGAAGCAAATACTGTTCCGGTATAGGAAAAGCTCAGAAATAAAAATGTGGAAATAAAAGCAATTACAGGCTTTAAAAAAGGCCTTGCTGGTTTTGAAGCTCCCCGGGAAACCAAATTTTTCTGAAAATAGCTTTCTTCAGTCTTTTGCGTGTTCTGATAAATTTTTTCCAGGGCAGACTTCTCAAATTTTTTAGAAGGTTTAACAGACCTAAAATCCCTTATTTTGCTTAATGCATCAAGATATTGTTCTATCTCGCTTCTATAAGATTTAAAAACCGGAAATTTAGCAAAGCAATAGTCAGCATCATGCCCTTTGTCTAAAAGACTGATAAATTTACTGATAATTTTTTCTTCAACTTTTGCTTTATCTGCTTTAAACATTTATTTTTTTATTTCCTCTTTTATATATTTTAATGCTCTGAAACTCATAGTCCTGACAGCTGACTCTTTTTTGTTTAAAATAGAACCTATTGTCTTATAATCAAGTTCATCCACATATCTTAGCAAGACAATTTTTTTCTGATCTTGCGGCAGTCTGTTTAATAAAATCATTAATTTTTCGTTGGACAGCAGTAATTCGTTTGCCAGATATTTCTCTTCTTTTATCAGATTTTTATCTTTAATTTCCCGCTCATTATATTCCTCAACATACTGTTCAAACGAAACATCATTTTTACTTTTATTTTCTCTTCTGAAATAATCTATCACAGTATTATGTGCGATCTTAAATGCCCATGCCTTAAAGGTAAATGAATTCAAATTTGATCCCCTGATGTTGTTATATATTTTCATAAAAACTTCACTGGTCAGATCTTCTGCAGTCTGCTTGTTTAGAACCTGAAAAAAAATAAATCTATAAATTTTTGGTAAAAAGTGGTGATAGATCTTTTCAAAATAAACACTATCACCACTTTTTTTAAATTGTTTAATACTTAAGTTTAACTCTAAATCATCCATCAGTTAAGGTTACCCGTAAGAAATATATAGCCGACTGTCATGTAAACAGTTTATTGCTTTCATGTATTCTTACAAGTTTGTTCAACTTTTGCAACTGTGGCAGCGCTTCTTAATATATTTTTAAAATAACATATAATTGTTCTCCAGTTTAGCATCAGGTGAAAAATAATTAACGCTATTATGAGTAGACCAGTCCAGTCGTGCATCAGCCTTAAAGAATTCCTGCTGCTAAAATCAAATAAATTTATTGATCCTGATGACTGTCCTCGTCCTCCACCTCCTGTGCTAAAAAGCAATATAAGTGCAGTAATTATGTTAAATATAAAAGCTGCTGCTAAGAATAAATCTACCGTAAACTTTGCTTTAAGTTTCCATCTTTTCATTTGTGTTTCAATTCTGTCTGTTTCTGTATTCCGATAAAATATTATTGATTATTTTTAAATCTGTTTCTTGACATATTCTGCATATTATATGTATTACCTGTGGTGCTGCCGGTGCCATTTAAGCATGTTCCTGTACAGTTTTCATTATTTCCCTGTCCGTTTCGCAGCCCCTGGCCGTTCTGATTATTCTGGGAATTTGTGCAGGTGCCGTCATTAGTACAAGTTTGGTCAGTTCCGTAATTAACACAATCCTCATTAGTACAGGTAGCAGCAGTGTCGGCAGCTATATTGCTTTGCTGATTAAAATTCTGCCTTGTACCTGATTCCTTTTGATAAGCATACAAAAACCCTGCTGAAGTTGTCATTACTATCGTTCCGATAATTATTCCTAAAATAACTTTTTTTAACATTTCCACTTACTCCTCTTTGTTCTTATTTATAAAATTAAAAGCATTTTTTATGCCTTACTACTAATAACGAATTGTTTTTAAAATATGTTACAATTTTTTTAAAATTATATGATTATGCTCCTCAAATAGAATCGCTGCTGATTATATTCAGCCAGAGGATTTTCCCAAATACATAGCAGTAAGCCAGTTGACAAATACCATGTTTGATCTCAGCGGCATTTAACAGTAAGTAATAAATTTAAAATAAATTAAAAATTAAATAACTTTTAATAATAAGTGTAAAATTGGGTAAAATTAAATAAAATATAATTGGTATCTTGAGATAAATTGGCTAAAGAGATAAAAATAAGAAAATTTTTATGCTTGGTTTAAGCAAATAATTTACACCAGTCTGATTTATTAAACAGACACAAATTAAAAACTTTGCCAGTATTTTTGATAAAGCTTTGGAGGAATTTATTTGTTGGCAAGTTTTGTTACTTTAAGTATCTCTTCTATCATTTCAAGTTTTCTCTTGTCCTGCTTGGATTCAAGGGCTTTTGTAAAACAGCTGTGGAGGTGATTCTCCATCAGAGTCTGGTGGGCTGATTTGAGCATTCCAATGACAGCAAGATTCTGCTGCATTATGTCAATACAGTATTCATTGTCTTCAACCATTTTTATTATCTTCTCAAGTAAGCTTTTTGATTTTTTAAAATTTGTCAGAGAATCCTTTTTGCTTACGCTGACATTTTTTAACTGACCATTCATTTTTAATTTAACCTGTCCTTCCAACTGATTTTAAAGTTTAAAATATTGGTGATAATATTCCTGCAGCAACCAGTGCTGAGAGAAAATTAAATATTGCAAAGAAAATAACAATAAATCCTGCAGTTTTAAAAAATACTCCCGATTTTAATGACTTTGATAGTTTTACTGATGTAAAAGAAATCAGAGCAAGGACTGGCAAAGTTCCGAGTGCAAATACAAGCATGATAAGCGCTCCTTGAAGGAAATTGCCGCTAGCCATTGCATTTATCTGCATGGACTGAGTAAAGCCGCATGGGAGAAAAAAAGTAAGTATGCCTAGAAGAAGTGGAGCAAATTTATTCCCTATTTTTTCAAATCCTGTTATTCGCCTGGAAAGATTTTTTGGCATCCTTAGCTGAAGTTTTCTAAAAAAAGGAAAGACATCCAAAAGATTGATGCCTAAAATAATCATGACAATAAAAAGTATTATGCTCGAGACAAAATAAAATCTGGGAGTAAGTTTAAAGGCTATACCTATAAGTCCTACCACACCACCCAATAGAAAAAAGCCCAAAACTCTTGAAGCATGAAATAAAACAAGAGGCAATATTCTGTCTTTGCTTTTTGCATAGCTTGATGATATGGAAAGCACGAGACCTCCTGCTACAGCCATACATGATGACAGTGAGGCAACTATCCCTATTAAAAAGACAAGAGCAAAAGACATCGACTTTCCGCCTAAAATATTGGCAATACCAAGTTTTTGCAATAAAAAAAATATGCCAACAACTGCCCCTGCAATTCCAAAACCTATGGCAAGATCTCTAAAACCAACATAATGTTTTATATGAGTAATACTTATCTCGTACCCGTCAGGTTTTATAAGCATGTTGACTTCGTCAATAAGCTCCTCTGCGCTGACAACTTCCTCGGTTTCAATATAAATCTTTTTGTCGCCAAGGACAGCATTAACATTTTTAATAATTTTTAATTTTCCAATTTTTTTCTCTACCACAAGTTCACATGCAGGGCAATGCATCCCGCTTATGTGGTATTCATATTTACAGGCAGACTCGTTACCCGCCTGATTATTTTCTTCATTTTCCATTTTTAGTAAATTTTCTTTCATTTTTTTTATTCGTTCCCATCACATTTATTTAATATGGTTTCCGGTAAATAATTAACAAAATGGCTTAAACTTATGAAAATTTCAAGCTTACTTCGGACAAATAATTTACTAAAAACTGAGTTATTTACCAAAAACTAATATAGTTAAATTATTAACTGATATAAAATCCAAATACTGATTTATAATTTCAATTAACACATGCCAATGCCTATATTATTTTCCTATTTTTGCAAATCTTAATCTCAAAGAGTTGCTTACTACAGAAACACTGCTTAGAGCCATCGCAAGCCCTGCAAATGCCGGGTTTAAGAGAATCCCAAAGAAGGGGAAAAATACTCCTGCTGCCAGAGGTATTCCAATAATATTATAAATAAATGCCCAGAAAAGGTTCTGTTTTATTACAGCCATTGTCTGTTTTGATAGCCTGACTGCCCTGGGAATCTTTAATATGTCCCCTGCAAGCAGAGTAATATCGGCCGATTCTATTGCAATATCGGTTCCTGTGCCCATGGCAATGCCGACATCTGACTGCGCAAGTGCAGGTGCGTCGTTTATACCGTCTCCGGCCATTGCAACAACCAGGCCCTGGGATTGCAGCTCTTTTATTTTATTGGCTTTATCCTGAGGAAGAACCTCGGCAAAAACTTTGTCTATTTTTACCTGGTCCGCAATAAATTTTGCAGTATTGACATTATCCCCTGTTATCATTACCACTTTAATGCCCATTTTGTGAAGCTGCCTTACAGCCTCAATGCTTGAATCCTTTATCGTGTCAGCAATAGCTATAGTGGCAATTATTTCCTTGTTATCTGCAAAAAGTACCGGTGTTTTACCCTGTTTTGTCAGTTTATTTATAAGCTCAGTGTCGTAGCTGATCCCAAGCTCCTGCATCAGTCTTAAGTTTCCTGCATGATACTCTGTTCCGCCAATTGTTCCCTTAAGGCCTTTACCTTCGATGTTTTCGAAATCGTCTACATTTAAAAAAGGTGCTTTTTCTTCGTTTGCTTTCTCCACTACTGCGATTGCAAGAGGGTGCTCGGAATTTTTTTCAAGTGACGCAATAAGAGAAAGAATATTATTTCTCTTATCATCAGAATTGTCAGTTAAAATAATATCTGTTACTTCCGGTTTCCCTTTGGTAATGGTACCTGTTTTATCAACCACTATCGTGTTTATTCTGTGAAGTTTTTCCAGACTTTCAGCATTTTTAATAAGAATGCCATTCTGTGCTCCTTTACCAACACCCACAATTATTGCAGTCGGTGTGGCAAGTCCAAGAGCACATGGACATGCTACGATGAGCACGGCAGTAACAACAACAAAGGCTT
>CAYNMO010000022.1:0-7857 GCA_964398155.1 uncultured Actinomycetota bacterium
ACAGCCAGTCATTTTGTTAAGATTTTTTTTAAACAACACAAACATTAACTGTATTTTAAAATAAAAATGAATTATTCGCCAGAAACTAATCAACCACTTTCCAATAGACCATAAAAATTTACTGAAGCCTCAGCAAACGGGCGTATTCACTGGACCTGATGTCGTTGGTAAACGGAACACGCGGCAGATTATACAGGTTGATACGGGTTATATCAAGCACGCCCCCGCTATATCTTATCCCACCAGCATAATTAAGCTGGGGCAGCAGAGAAATAATTTCTCCGTCTACGGCATCATGGGGCCACGCAATAAAGATGCAGGGCTTTCGCAAATGAGCTTCTATGTCTGCTTTTGAAGCCGCCATTTCGTTTTTGGCAGCTTCCAGACTGATCTGATTTAGATTTGAATGTGTTATTCCGTGTGAGCCAAATTCAATTCCATAATTTGACATTGCCGCCACTTCTGGCCAGACAAGCATTGACCTGACAACAACTGCACCAACTCCTTTGTCAAAATCATTGTTACGCCTCTCAGCCTCCGAATTTCCAATATAACCGTCTATAAGAAAAACAGTCATCTTAAAACCATATTTTTTTAATACAGGGAATGCATTTGTGTAAATAGACTGATACCCGTCATCACTTGTAAGAATAACCGGTTTTTCCGGAAGTGCCTTTCCAAAAGAAACATAGTTATATAAATCCATAAGAGTGATGGTCTGGTATCCAAGTGATTTTAAAGTCGAACATAAATAGTCAAAGTTTTCAGTGCTGGTCTCCCATCTTCCGGCAGCAAAGGGCTCTATTCCATGCAGAGCTACAATAGGTATACTGGTTCCCGTAAACGGTTTTGAATAATATATTTTTATTGAATTAGAGGACACAGTAAAATCTGTACCCGTATTTTCTGAATTATCAGCCTTAATTAAGAGCTTGACGGATCCTGCCACATCTTTTGATATGGTGTCAGCAACCTTTAGCTGCGTGGTCATGGAAACTGAGGATCCTGGTTTTATTTCAGTAAATACCCATTCTGTTTTTCCTGCATAAGCTTTTATGGACTCCGGTAAAGCAAGGCTTGCAACAACATTGGCCGCCTCAATATCTCCGGTGTTTGTAATTGTCGCGCTCACATTAAATATTTCACCGCTGTAAGCATCGCCGCCATTATTATCAGCAATTGTAATTTTTGAATTAGTAAAGTCAGGAAACAATTTGATCACTGCGCTAACCTGTGTTTCCTTAATTAAATTTTCTTTTCCATTTGTAATCTCAAGAACAGGCGAAAAAACATGATTGTTTTCCGCTTCTGGATTTATAGAGGCAGTAATCCTTAATGTTTTGCTCCCCAAAACTTCAATTAGGGGAACATCTATATTGATTTCTCCATTTTTTATAATTATTTTTTCTGAAGAAGATGTAACTATAAGGTTTTCAAGACCGGTAATTTTTAAATTTACATTTTGTGCATTCATGGTCCCGCCGTTAAAGACAAATATGAGCAGGCTTACAACATCAGTCTTATTTATTTTAATCTGCCCATCACCGCTGCCATAATTTTTGGCAACTGATAATTTTATAAAAGAGTTATCAAGTTTTGTCTTTGAAGAAATGATTATTTTTTCTTTTACCGGCAGGATCTCTTTGGAAAAATCTGAGCTTATTTCAAGAAAGACACTTTCCTTAAAATAATCAAATTTTACTTTTGGGCTTTCTATAGGCAGGCCGTCATCTAATGGTGAAGGAATATCAAAACTGATTTTTATTTTCCCGCTGTCTCCGCTTCCCAGGGTTCCCACACTGAAAATTATGGTGCCTTCTTTCTCGTTGTAATCATAAGGATAAGCAGTCTCCTGGTTATTAGAAAGCTTAAGATATTTTGGGGTTTTAAAAGTTATTTTGAAATTGGATACAGCCAATGCACCGCCGTTTTTAAAATTTATCTCAAATCCTGTTTTGCCCCCGGGAATTATTTCTACAGTATCCCCACTGGCATTTGAGCTCAGAATATTATTGGCGCCTGTGTCTGCGAAATTATCTGTATTGTATAAGTCTGACTGATAACCGAATTCTTTAATCCCGTTATAATATCTTAAACCTGCAAAAGCTCCTGCGCCGATTACCAGCAGAACCGCAAATATTATTAAAAAATTTTTTAGTGTTCTGTTTATTTTTGCCATATTACTTTTATAAAATTTTCTAATCTAATGACTGTTTTTGCCACATTGCATTAATTATTTCTATTGAAGAGTTTTTATAAGCATTTTCTGAAATAAAACAGACAGTTTTCTACCGTCGCTGCTTATGTTTAATTCCTTGGGAACAGTGCTGTATTTATATTTGAAAACAAGCTCGTTTATCCCCTGCTTAAAAACTGTCCCCGGAACCTTAAAAGTAAAGCCGCTAAAATCCTGAGTCTCGGAAAATTCAAATTCAGATAACATGCTTCCGTTTATAAGAATCTCAACTTTTTGTCTTTCTTTTTTATTGTCAAGCGATCTTGCAGTAAAATCAAACTCATACTCTTTTGAAGTGTCTTCGATATTTAAAAACATTATGGAAGTATCCCCGGTCGCCCAGACTCCCACATCTTTTTCAACATTTGAAAACCCGTAAATCAGATATTTTTTGGCTGCATCATTTCTAAAATCAAAGACAATTTCATTTTTTTGCGCCATTTTAATAATATTATCAGCAGAGGGTTTAAAAACATTTTCAAGGCTTATCCTCTGGCTGCCGTCAGTTTTAGGAAAATAATAAAGTCTTGAGACATCATCTCTGGCAGTAAGAACAATATTGCTTTTATAGACGTCAAGAAGCTTCTCAATTGCAGGATCCACATGCTCTTTTGTAAAAAGTGACTTTGAGGTTAAAAGCCAGATATTTTTATCGGAGTTTTCATTTAAAACATTAATAAAACTCATCATGCTTCTGATTACTTCTGCTCCGTAAGTATCATCTATTACTTTGCCGCCTGCGTCATGATAAGGTGCCCATGAAACAAGATTGCCTGTCCATAGCCAGTAATCAACTTTACCAGTATACGGTGGTGAATTGTAGATATCAGTTGTAATTACAATATCATCGTCCTTCATATTCTGCGCAACATACCTGCCACCCTGCGCAGCATCCCAGTGAACATTCCATGAATTTGAAATGGAATACATGGTATCTATACGGCTGTTATGACTCTTAAACGGTATGGCAAGTGCTTCTCTGAAATTGACGCCATTTACAAGCACCGCCGAGGCTGCCACAAAAATAATCACCAGAATAATATTGAGTGCTTTTATGGATTTGCTTTTTGCTGCCTTCATAATAAGCTTTGCAAGAAACACAGAGGCAAGATAAATGCTGTATCCTGTCCCCAGAACAAACAGTGGCATCAAAAAATACATATATCTCTGCTGACCATACATCCTGCCAAGTGAAATAAAAGCGGTAGTAAGAGAAAATGCAGCATAAATAAAAAACATATTAAAAGGCCATTTTACACGCCCCCAGCTGACTATATTTTCATTTAAATAATAGCTTGCGGGTTCAGATTTTTTTCTGATTGAAAAAACAATAGCAAGAACAATAAAAATAATAATCCCTGCCATAAAAGCATAATACATTTTAGGAAACATGATATTTGTCATCTTAAAATAAAACGGGTCCGGAAGTTTAAAGAAAGCAGACAAAAAGGCACGCGTTCCCGCCCCCTGCACATAAAAACTTCTGCCTACTTTCCAGAAGAACATCTGGTTGACTACCTGCAGGACAAAAAGACTAAAAACAATTACCATGGGAATAATTATTTCCTTTTTGAAAAATTTTCTTCCCTTATAAAACAAAAGAATAATAAAGAGAAATATCAGAGTCATGCCAACTCCGTGCACGAGTGAGGTAAGAACCATAAATACTGAAGCAATAACCCTAAATGGCTTCCTGTTTTTTACAAATCCAAGATAGAAAAACAAAAAAGATATCAGATAGAAGAACTGATAATCAGAATAATACCTTGCCTCTCTTGAAAACTGTATGAACCAGGTGGCAAAAGCTATAAATGCAGCTCCAAAAAACCCTGTAAATTTGTTTGCAAGCTCTTTACCTGTAAAATATGTTGCAATTATTGTGCCTACACCAGAAAGAACACTTACTATCCTGATGGAAAATTCGTTTGCGCCAAATAAAAGTGCCGGCAGAGCCTTAAGATAATAATCAAAAATTCCATGCCAGAGGATAAATCCCGAAGGAAGTCTGGGAAAACCATATTTTAAAATACTTATAGTACCTATAAAAGTATGCCCGTCATCTCCCCAAAACGAAAGGTATCCAAGGTTGACTGCTCTTATGGCAAAACCTGCGATGCCGATGAGCGCCAGAAAAACAAAAGTAAGTGTATTGTTTAAATCCCGGAAATAGTTTTTAACTTTCATCATCTTTTTATCTGCATTTGCCAAATTATTAAATTCTCAATATTTTCTCACATTTTATGCATTATTCAATAAAAATCATCTTATCCTGGCATTCAACTGGCAAAAAGGTTTTGCTCATGAAAAACTTAAGCCTCATTGGGGCAAATTCTTCTCTAAAAACCTGTATATTTAACGTGAACTAATTATATAAATATTAATTATTTAAGGTATAATAACTAAAATAAATTTTGATGTTTACTAGAACCTTTAAAAACAGACCGCTGTGGTTTTTATAATAACACAGGAAACCAGACAGTTATGGTTTTCAATAGAAAATTGAAAACCGGAATTATTATGGTTTTTATTTTTATATATATAATTGCATATATAATCATAAACAGAGGGTTTATTATGAACAGCGGGTTTATTATAAACAGAGGGTTTATTATGAAAAACAGAAATTTATTTTATAATTTTTAATTTAAATTTTGTATTTTGGCGGCTTTTAATTTTATTTTTAATTATTTTTAGTTAATTTAAATATTTTGGAGGATTGATTCTTTGAGTATCCTTGTGACCGGTGGGGCAGGCTTTATAGGATCTACCCTGTGTGAAAAATTAATAAAGTCAGGCCAGAAAATAATCTGCGTGGATAATTTTAATAATTTTTATAATCCCCTCATTAAAAAAAATAATATTTCGGATTTAGTAAATGATAAAAATTTTATTCTTTACGAAGCCGATATATGCAGTAGAGAAAGTCTGAAAAAAATATTTACTGAAAACAGGATCGAAATTGTAGTCCACCTGGCAGCAATGGCAGGGGTCAGGCCTTCAATTGAAAATCCCCTTCTCTATGAAAAAGTAAATATTGAAGGCACAATTAATCTGCTTGAATGTCTAAGGGAAGAAAAAATAAAAAAATTAATTTTTGCTTCATCCTCTTCAGTATATGGCGGCAACAAAAAAATACCCTTCTCTGAAGAAGACAAAGTTGATCTGCCTGTTTCTCCATACGCGGCAACTAAAAAAGCCGGGGAGCTGATATGTTATACTTATCATCATCTATATGATATTTCTGCTTTCTGCCTGAGATTTTTTACTGTTTATGGCCCCAGACAAAGACCAGAGATGGCAATTCATAAATTTACAAGAAAGATTTTTAACGGTGAAGAAATCAGTATCTACGGTGATGGATCTTCAAGCCGGGATTATACTTATATTGATGATATTATAAACGGAATTATGGAAAGCATTAAAAAGGTAAAAGGATATGAGATTCTTAATCTTGGAAATTCCAAACCTTCAACACTTTCAAATCTCATTACGATAATTGAAAAAACATCAGGAATTAATGCTAAAATAAATCATGAAGAAATGAAGCCCGGAGATGTTTTTACTACCTTTGCCGATATAAACAAAGCATCAAAGCTGCTGGACTATAATCCCGCAGCTTCACTGGAAAAAGGGATTGGCAAATTTATTTCCTGGTATAAAGACATGAGAGAAAATGGAAAACTATATGAACAGTAAAAACAGAATTATCAAAGCTGAGAGCACTTCCAAAACACAGGGATCGGTTTATCTTACAGTCGTAATTCCTGTTTATAATGAGAGGGAGAATATATCCTACCTTTATGAAAATTTAAATAAAGTTCTCCCGACTTTAGACAAAGAATATGAAGTTATTTTAATAGATGACGGAAGCACTGACGGTACCTTTAATGAGCTTGTTAAAATCCATGAGCAGAACAGTAATTACAAAATATTAAAATTCAGAAAAAATTTCGGCCAGACTCCTGCAATGAGCGCAGGTTTTGACTACGCAAATGGTGAAATCATAATAACACTCGATGCTGATTTACAAAATGATCCCCAGGATATACCGCTTCTTATTGAAAAAATGAATGAGGGTTATGATATCGTGAGTGGCTGGAGAATAAACAGACAGGACAAGGCCGTGACAAGAAAGCTGCCTTCAAAGATTGCAAACTGGCTTATCGCAAAACTGACCGGTGTTCGCATTCATGATTATGGCTGTACTCTCAAAGCCTACAGCAGGGATGTTGTAAAAAATATAGAGCTTTACGGTGAGATGCACCGCTATATACCAGCTGTTGCAAGCTGGATGGGTATAAGCGTTGCAGAAGTTCCGGTACATCATCACAGCCGAAAATTCGGTAAATCCAAATACGGCATATCAAGAACAATAAGAGTTATTCTCGATATAATAATCTTAAAATACCTTTTAACTTATTCGCAGAAGCCGATTCAGATATTTGGCCTTATCGGACTTTTTACCGGAGCTGTTGGCGGAATTATTACCCTTTATCTTATAGTAATGAGGCTTTTCTTTAATGAAGCGCTTTCAAGCAGACCTTTATTTACTTTATCCATTTTTATGATCTTTATAGGGGTTCAGCTTATTACAATGGGAATACTCGGCGAGCTTTTAATGAGAACATATCACGAGGCTTCAGGCAAGCCAACATATGCCATAAAGCAGATCCTCGACTGAGAATACATCCGGAACTTTTCATTTGTGAAGTTTATAAAGATTCAGTTTTAAAAATGTTTTAGAACTGCATCTTTTGGAATAAACTTATAAAGAAATTTCCGAAGCTGCTTTTTAAAACATCGATGTTCATGATTTCAATAAATATTATTATCGCAATAAAAAAAACTACTGCAAAAAACAGATAATATAATATTTTTGCCAGCCATATTTTGTACATTTTTTATCTTATTCCTTTCACTTCTTTCTTTTGCTTTAGATATCACAACATGCATCTTTTACTGTTTTCTTTTGCCTTCACTGTCAAGATACTGAACTATATAATTGTAGATGGCATGAGCAACAACCGATGAGCCCTCCGGTGTATAGTGAACCCAGTCAGTAAGATATAACTGTGGATTTTGAGAGAGAGGAGTGTAAATATCAACCACCGGCACGCCATATGACGACCCTATCTGATAAATAACTTTCTGGTAATCAGGCCAGTCAGATTTTCCATAAACAGCTCTTGTATTTATATAGCCAAGGCTTTCAAGAAAAACAGTAGCATTAATATTTTTTGCTTTTTGAACAATAGCGCTCAGATAATAGCCAAACTTATCTGTTCCGCTGCCTATATCATTTGTCCCATAGCCAACAACTACTATCTGCGGATGATATTTGGCAATACTTGAGTCAAATCTGTTAAATCCTCCCGGAGCCATCTCTCCCCTTATCCCGCTTGCAATCACATTATAATCAGCATGATTAAAGGTTGCTTCAAGAAGACTGTCAAGGATTTGAGGCCACTGCGTAATAGCTATAAGTGAATCTCCCAGGCATGCAATCGTTATCTGGTAATTGGCTTTAACTTCTATCTGCGCCTGCACAAAATCAAATTCAATACCGCTGGACAGAAGACCAAAATCCGTCTTAAGCGTCCATCCCCTGGTCATTTTGGGAG
>CAYNMO010000022.1:7867-8757 GCA_964398155.1 uncultured Actinomycetota bacterium
TTTGGGAGACGCCTGAATTTCAAAAATAACTTCCTTTTTTTGACCCGCTTCAATTTCGGCTATCTCAAAGAGCAGCTCATTTTTGGCTAAACTTATAACTGCCCCCTCACAACTGGCAGAATCTTTGATGTATGAACTATTCTCAGGTATTGCACAGTTAAACTCCACATTCTCTGCTGATCTGTCCCCGTTATTTATTAACATGGCCTTCACCAGTATCCTGTCTCCTGCCCATAAAAATTCACCATTAATATCAGAAAGGGATATTGTTGAATTGCTTAAATTTGGGAAAAGTCTTACCACTCCCCCTACCTGGGAAGAAATATTTGCGCCCTGGCTGCTTTTTAAATTTGCCTGACCAGATATTTTTTCATAATCTTTAAACCCGTTTAAAACTTTTACGACAAATGAAAAGTCAACAGGATGGTTTACTTCCATTGCGCCAAGATTCCAGATAATGCTTCCATTTTTAATTTCGTATCCGGCAGGGACAATTGAGCTTTCAACCAGGCTTGTTTTGGGAGGAATTACAGCAGTTACCTCAACTCCTGACGCGTTCATGTCTCCGGTATTTGCTGCATTAAAAGCAAAACTTATTATATTCCCCGTATTTATTTCACCGCCATCACTATCTTTAAGCTCTATCTTGCTTAAAACCATAACAGGCGTGCTTTTTATTTTGCAGATGGCACTGTTTTTTATTATCCCCGATACAGGCTTGCCTGATAAAGTATAGGTTGTTTTGGCATCCTTAAAATGTATACTTATGCCGCTGTCAAGCGGTTTGTCTGCAAGAAGAGTGACAAGTATTTTTTGGCCTTCTTCTTTTTTAAGACTTCTGCTTTCAAATATAATTGAATTTGTTTGCTCACTGTATTTCCCCGGCTGGC
>CAYNMO010000022.1:8767-11567 GCA_964398155.1 uncultured Actinomycetota bacterium
TACTGCGGGATAAAAAATTCAACTTCAAAATGCCGTACTTCCCTGTACCCTGAGTTGCCGTAAGAGAGCTCCAAATTTATTTCACTTCCAGGGGTAATCTCTTCTGCGCTTGCTGATTTTACATAATTTATGTTTTCACTGGTAAAACTAGGTTCAAGATAAATTAAAAAATAGTAGGAAATGGAAAATGCAAGCCCTATGATGACAAGGACTATGGAGGAAAACAAAAAAATATTAAGTAATAAACGCAGTTCTTTTTTAGTGTCCATTTGCATACAATAGTATGATAAAGAATCCGGCATCTATGAGAAAAAGGACCAGATATGATACACCTAAAAGCAAACCCCTCCTCTTTACCGGAGCAAATTTTGTTATCCTTAGCAATTCAATTATTATAATGCCTAAAATATAAATATAGATAAAAGTAGTATATTTATTGGCATAAAGCTTATGGAAAAACTCCGCAAAAGGATGATTGTTGTACCATGGAATCTTTTTTAAATTTTCAAAATAATTAATGTCTATTCTGAATTCCTCTGAAGGCGGATTATTTAAATACTTTCCTAAATGGATTCTTGCAAGATCATATGTTCCGTCAATTTTTAAGTTAAAATCAATATAGCTGTATCCACCGGCGGATATTACTAACTCATCACTATAATCCTCGGCATTTAAAGTGGCATCAAAGCTTATTTCTTTTGGGGACTGATTTATTTTGTCCTGCTCTTCAATGCCGGCTTTTTCCAAAATATTAAAAACACCATCAGTTTTTAGAATACCTGAAAAAGTTTTGTTTCTGCGATCCCCGCTCCAGGCAATATGAATATTACTGCCGCTGTCCTTCCAAATGAAAAAACCTATACTCACTCCTGGAACTATAAGCGGCTTGCTGCATGACGAGAGAGAGCCCACGAGAAATACAGCGCACAAAAAAACAAGTACTGCACCACCGGCCAGCTTTAACCTGCTAAATTTTTTTGTATTCTCTTTCATTGAAATTTATTCTATTTCCCTGCCGTTTAAGCTTCGGTCTCGATTTTTATTAAAAAGATAAATAAGATATATCATCCATAGAGAAACACCCGTAAAAACACTCCTGAAAATATTTACAAATTTTGCCGAATCATAAAATCTGTTAATAAATGGTATGGGCTCTATCTGGAAAATAAAAAATCTGAAATCTATAGGTGTAAATAAAAATATTGTTACAAGATCACCCCAGTAAATAAGCATCACCATAAGCAAAAGAAACTGGACCCAGTGCAGATAGTAAAACCATTTGTCTTTTACGCTTAAATAAAGCAGGAAAGGCACAGTCCATAACAGATATTGCGGATGAAAATATGAAATTGCAACATAAAGCAGATATACAACACCGCTATAAGTAATTAGCAGCTCAAAAGTTTTTACCTTCTGCCTGATAAAACTTAAAATAATAATGGCATATACAGCAATATAAATAAATATTTTATCATGAATTATAAGATCAAATTTTGCAGAAATAATGTAGTTAAAATGTTCGGCATTTAAAAGCGAGAATACAACACTTTTCCCGAAATACAGATTTGAAAAAGCTTCAATCGCCAAAAGACCGGAAAGCCCTATGGCAATCAGGATAATATAATCTCTTTTCCTGTCCACCAGATAAATAATAAGTAGCGGAAGAATCATTATGGGAAAAAATCTTAAAGCCACTGCCAGGGCAAGTATAAGTATGGACCAGTATTTCCTTTTTTTCTTGGCCAGCAAAAGCGCTGCCAGAGCAACAAACAGACCTATAATATCATGCCGCGCAAAAATATATAAAACAAAAATGACCAGAGGCGAAAACATCCAGTACTTGAATATTTTTAATTTCTTCTCTGCTTCTCCGTCATAAAAAAGCCTGAGAAGAAGAAAAATACATCCGAGATCAAAAAACAGGTATAGAAGCTTGAACAAAAACAGTATTACAAGTATGTTATCGCTCGCACTGAATTGAACCCATGAATTCCAGCTGTCATTACTAAGAAGAATATCCTTATAGCCCAAAACAAAAGGAAATACAGTCTTTAAAATAAACAGATAAGTCGAATGTATGATATTGGACAGCAGCTGCTGGAAATCAGCACCGATGTTTCCGTTAAAAACAGTGTCTGCCGCTCTTTGATATGTTGACAAAAGATCGCGCTGAAACATAAAAGGCATGCATAAAAATCTGACAAATATCCCACCGAGAAAATATTTATAGAACAGCCTCAGAGATTTGCTGTCCCCTGCTATTTCCGGCGAAATGAGCCCGCATCTTATTTTTTTAAAAAAAGTTTTAACCTTGGACATTTTTTAAAATACCTTTTTTAAATAAATGTTAAAAAAAAATTTGAAATAATATCTAATTGAAGCTGATTTTCATAAAACTTAATTTATACATTTTTAAGCATTAAATACCAGTAATTTGAAAAATGAAACTTACTAGGGTATGATTTGCTTAAATTAAATATTCTACCTGTTATTTTAAATAAATAAAGTGCTTCAAATAAAATTTGATGTTTTTATTTTTAACACCGAAAGGAGTGCCTGTATTAAATGATGGAAAAAGCAAATGCGCAGAATTTATCAGCGGAAAATCCCGAAGACAAAAAAGAAACTGTTAAAAAACATAAAATAATTAACAAAAATGTCCGTTCTTCACATATTACATCCGGCGGAGGTTCGCAGGCCGGAAAATATTCAGAGCTGGTTGTAGGTAAAAGAGGGCTGGCTGCACTTATTAAATATGAATTTTTAAAGAAAATTATTCAATTCAGTATGCATAATAATT
>CAYNMO010000022.1:11577-18692 GCA_964398155.1 uncultured Actinomycetota bacterium
CTTCAGCTTTTTGTGCATGCCCTGGGGCCGCAGGGATAATATTAAGAAAGATTTTTTATCGTTTTCTGTTTAAAAAAATTGGTAAAGGAGTTGTTTTTGGCAAAAACATAACCATTCGTCATCCCAATAAGATAATTATAGGCGATAATGTTGTAATTGATGAAAACTGTATGCTTGATGCCAAGGGAACAACAAACAAAGGAATAGAAATAAAAAACAGCTGCTATATCGGACGCAATACGATACTGAGCTGCAAGGATGGAGACATTATCCTGGAAGAAAATGTTAATATTGGATTTAATTGCGAAATCCAGAGTTCAAGCCATGTATCAATAGATAAAAATACACTGATTGCTGCTTATGTTTATATTATTGCGGGAGATCATTTGCTAAATATCGAAGGACAATCTGCAAGCTCAGCGCATGGATCAAGCAAAGGAATTGTGATCGGTGAAAACTGCTGGCTTGGAGCAAAGGCAACAGTATTTGACGGAGTGGAAATAGGCCATGATACTGTTATAGGAGCTTCTGCCCTTGTTAATAATAATATTCCCCCATTTTCTATTGCTGTCGGAATACCCGCAAAAGTAATTAAAAACAGGCTAGAAGACAAAAAAGAAGAAAACAGACAGATCGAAATATAAAACAGGAGACAAAAGCAATTATATTGTTTTATTTTATATTTGTTTTGATTTATAATCTAAAAAGTTATTTCCTAAACAGAGAGCATAAATGTGGCAATAGACAAAAAAAAGCTAAAAAGCAGATTATTTACAGCCTTAAGAATTATAATAAGTGTAGGAATACTTGTTTATTTATTTAAAACGCAGTTTAAAAACTTTTCTGAAATTACAGATTTTTTCAAACATTCATACGTAAATATCTGGTTTGTAGTTTTTTCTCTTTTAATGTACTGGGTAGGAATTACTCTTCTTGTGCTGAGGTGGCAGATAATGCTTGGGACACAAAAAATAAAAGCCACATTTGGTTTTCTATACCAATCTTATCTTGTAGGATATTTCTTTAATAACTTTCTTCCCACATCAATAGGCGGAGATGTTTACAGAATTTATGATACTTCAAAATTAAAGCACAGTTCCGGAATGAAAGCTGCTTCCATTGTTCTTATGGAAAGAACTACAGGTATTTTAAGCTCCATTATTTATTTGTTTTTTGCTTTGGCAATAGGTTTTGTCAAGACATCCAAAGTTGAATTAATAATAGGAAAATGGGACGTTTCAAATCATCTTCTGATAATCCTGATAGTTACTTTTTTTATTATTGCCATTCTTATAACATTTGTAATGCTTTTTCCTGATTTCTTCAGGTTAAACAAGCTTTTTAGAAAACTTAAATTTCTCCATAAGTGGGAATCCAAATTAAAACAGGTTTATGATACTTTTAAGAGTTTCAGAAAATTTAAGTTGATTCTGCTAATTACAATAGTGCTAAGCATGGTACTGCAGTTTGCTTTTACGCTTAATTATTCCTTTGCCGCAATGGGTTTTGGAATTACAAAACTGACTATCATCTCCTATATCTTTATCGTTCAGTTATGCGGACTGCTGACAATGATTCCTATTTCCATTGGCGGTATTGGCGTAAGAGAAGGAATTTTCGTTATTTTGATAGGAGCTCTTGGCGGCGAGAAAAATATTGCAGCCATCGTATCTATTGCAACACTGATAATGATTCTTATCCCCGGTATTGTAGGCGGTATAATATATGCCATGAGACCATATATTGACAGGAAAAAAGAGGCTGCTGCCATAGCTGCAAATTTAATTGTAAAATAAATTTAAATCTTTTCCGATTTATCCTGTTTTTTTATCCTGTAGAAGGGAAGGCTTATAATTATCATTGAAAGTACCCCTAGAATTACCGAGAATGACAGCATCGTAATATGATAGCTAAATCCTACAATCTTGGACAGGCTTACAGGAAACCCCAGAGCTACAAAAGCCAGAGCAAAGGCACCTTCGTAAGTTCCAAAACCTGCAAGAGCATGCGTTGGAAGCACGGCGGAAATCTCTGCAACTACCGTTGCAAGGAAGATTATCCAGAAATTAAGAGATGAAAAACCATAACCCATTGGCTGCAATATGGCGTGAATAACCATATAATATGCGCCAAATTTGAGAATCCTGCAGACAATGGAATAAAGATAAACTTTGCCGTATATTTTCCTCTGTTTTATTTCTTCGATGCTTTCATTGATATCAGTAAGTTTTTTATAAATATACTGCAGAGCCCTGCTTTTTTTGGCCCTGGTTTTAAGCATCAGTTTGTTTAATAAATTAAGGAAGAATCTGATTATTACTGAAAGATAAAACAATAAAAGAAGAGAAACAATTAAGAGAACACCTGCAATTAAAATAACAGGCCACGATGAAATAGTAAGGCTCCCAAAACCAATCGTTATCCACACAATAATAATGGCTATCACTATAAGAGAAAAAACAATTGCCAGATCAAAAACCATTACAAGGGCAAGCGTTGATATTCCTATTTCAACAGGAAATTTGAACTTTTTTGTCATTACATAAACATAAGAAAGTTCGCCTGTTCTTGCAGGAAGCACCATGGTAAAAGCGTTCCTTATGAGAGCGACAAAAAACATGTCACGAAGTCTTATTTTGCCTGGGCCAACAAGGATCTGCATCCTGTAAGCCCTGAAAAAATCACTTATAAAAACAATTGCAAAAGCCGCGATTAAAGTCGGCTTGTAAGAATTGATGATTGCATTTTTAATGTCGGCAAAGCTTATCCCTCTTAATAAAAAGATTACAAGAAATACGCCAAAGCCGACTACCAGAGCGATATTTATTATCTTAAATATCAGCGTTTTTTTACTTTTTTTTACTGCTTCATCCATTTGATTAATCTAAAACATTTAATTATTAATTATAAAAAAGATACCGTAAAGAATATTATTATACAGACAGCCCCGATTAGTTTCTGGCTAATAACTGGCAAAATCAGACTAGCCAAAGAACTTTAGGTTTAATTTAAGCAAATAATCCACAAAAACCCAGGTTTTCCAGCATCAGAATGTTACAACTTAGCCGCCTTCCCCATGCCAGCATAAAACACCCCCGCCCAAGTCAGCACTGACACTAAATTTCCTGCCACGAGCTTGTCCTGTATTGCTGATGCCAAAAACAGTTACTAAATAATTGAAGAAACATCAGAATATATCAAAATTATTTTTTTCCCAGGTAGTTTTTGACATATCCGAAAGTTTTTTTAGGTCCGCTCTTTGCAAGATGAGAGAAAAATTTCTTTCCGATACCGCCTGTCTGCCTGACGTCACTTCTGCTTTCGCTGTCAGTTTCTTCATCCTTTTTTTTAGAGCTTTTGGAAGGATCCATGCAGTATTTTAAAACAGGAGCGCAAACCTGATCCCATGTGTAATCATTTCTTATAAGTTTCAAATTGCTGACGCATAAATCATAGTACTCCTTATCCTCAGCCAGCTTTATAATTGCTTTTGCAATATCTTCAGGATCTTTTTCTTTTACTGCAAGCCCCAATTTTCTTTCGACTATCAGCTTGCTGAAGTAGTCTCCCTCTGTTGAAATCATGGGAAGAACTGCCCAGATGTAATCAAGGGCTCTTGTTCTAAATGAAAACCTTGTTTCTATGTTTACAGGATGAGTAATTATGCCTGCATCAGATTCAGTAAGATAATTCTGCCTTTCCTCATATTTAACCCAGCCGAAATTAAAGAACACATTTTTTTCATAAACATCCAGGCTTTTGGCAAGGCTCACAGTCTCATTTACAAGAGTTAGCTCCTTTACCATAGGATCAGGATGCTTTACCCCCATAAAGAAGAGCTTTATATCCTTTCTTGTTTCTGAAACTATTTTCATTGCACGGACAAGTGAGAGCGTGTCAAACCAGTTATATATTCCGCCACCCCACAAAACAACAAAATCATTTTTTTCTATACCTTTTACTACTCCTTTTAAAACATTTTTCTCATGAACCGGTTTGTTTTCAGGAAGACCGAATGGAACCACGTCTATTAACTTTCGAAATGTAGCATCTGCAAAATATGTTACCGGATTAATCCTGCCAAGAGCTGAAAGCATGCCAAGCCAGTAATCGCGCTGCCTCTCGGATGCACAGATAAAAAAGTCCCCATGATAGAGCTCATCATTTAAAGCTTCTGTAAGATATTTGCTAAGCTTGATTTGCTCTTCTGTCGGTCTGTCTTTGTATTCCTCAAGTGTTGCAAGATTATAGGGGTCATATAAATCAAGAATCAGGTATTTATTAATTGTTTTTAAGCACTTAAACCTTGAAAAAGTTGTTCCGCCAAGCAAAATAACATCTGATCTGGATGCGATATCAGCCAGGGAAAGATCGTCAGTATACCTTGCTATTTCAAATTCCATATCAGGCATTTTCGCATCATTTGGCACTGCAAGAATCACATTCATGTATTTTGATAAAACTTTGGCAAAATTCCATACCCTTATACCGGGGCCGGCCATTTCTGCAGATACAACTTCCGCGGAAACTATAAGAAGAGTTCTTTTTATTTTTTTTGTAAATATCTCATATATGCCAAGTGTTTTTAAAAGCTCAATCTGATGCTGCTGATAGTCGGCATCGGCAGATACGGACAAAAACTGGCCCTTAAAATAATTAAACACAGCTTTGTCGTCTCTTTGCCGCGCGCTTTGTATCTTATCCCTTTTTATTCTGTGCTTTGCAATATTATCAAGAAAATCTTTTGTAGCCATCAGGGAACTTAAAGGCTCAGGGTCTACTTTTAAATTAGCTATTTCACCAGAAAGTCTGGCAGACAGCTCCTGGCTTTGGGGATTATTTAAATCAAAATTGTAATAATTTTTATAATCAAACTTAAAATCAATAAATACTCTCCCAAAAATACTTGCAAGAGTGGCTGACAAAATGCCCGAAAGACTGCTCTCATCATAATTTTTAAATATTGAAATTAATGCATTTCTTTCCTTTAAAAATCTTAATTTGTCTTCGCCGAAGTTTTTGGATGTCCCGTGATGCATGTGATACACAACTGATTTTGGTGCAAATACAACCTTGTACCCCAAAACCCATAAGCGCCATCCCAGATCAACATCCTCATAATAAGCAAAAAAATCTTCGTCAAATCCACCGGACTTAATGAAGACTTCTTTTTTTACAAGCATCGCTCCGCCGTTTACAAATGGAAGGTATCTTTCAATGTTATGAATATCTTTTTCAACAGAAACACCATAATCAATCTGAAAACCCTTGCCCTCAAAATTAATCATTCCTCCTGCAAAATCTATACTTTTGCCGTCAAAAGAAAGAACTTTTGAACCGGAGCATATTATTTCGGAAGAGCCGTACACAGGCCTGATCAGTTCAATAAGCCAGTCGGGGTCAACTTTTGTATCATTGTTTAAAAAAGCTATATATTCTCCCTCAGATACTTCCGCTGCCTGATTGTTTGCTTTGGCAAACCCGAGATTGCTTTGATTTCTTATTATTTTTACACCCGGAAAGCTATTTTCAATCAGACTGACTGAATTATCTTTTGAACCGTTATCAACAATTATTATTTCTATCTTTTCTGTGGGGTAATTTAAGCTGCCAATGCTTTTAAGGCATTCAGGCAGATAACCTTCTCCATCAAGATTAATAATTGAAATCGTAACTTTAGGATATAAAAAAACATCTCTCATGTGTTTAAAAAAGTCTGTTAAAAAGATAATTAAAGAATTCTGATAACACAACTGCTTTTGCAGCTGAGGCCAAACTTATTTAAATTATAACAAACAATTTATTTTAAACAATAATTAATGTTAAAATGAAAATTATTAAAAATTATTTAATAAATAATGCTTATGCAAAAAATAAATGTTGCTTTTATTACTGACAGGATGATTTTAGGCCATGGAGTGGATCTTGTCATTGATAAAATTGCCACAGGTTTGTGCGATCTGGGTTATAACTGTGAAATTTTCTGCAATAATTATGACGAGACATTCAAAAAACTAAGACCTTATAAATTAAAGAAACTTCCAAACATCGCCAGCAGAAATGCTGTTGACCTTGAATTAAAAACAGCGAAGATCAAATTATTATTAAATAACAGAGGCGCTGATATATTTATTATAAATTCATTCCCCTTTTACAGCCTTGCCGGCAGCCTTGGCAAACCCGTTATTTCCATTAACTACGGAGTAGTTTCGTCGCAGGGCATGCCTCTTAAAAGAAGACTTTTTTACAAGTACATGGATTTTACTCAGAATTGTTTTTATTTCAGGAAGTCCTCGGCAGTAATAAGCATCTCAGGCTATCTTAACAGCATGTTACCGGCGTATCTGAGAAAAAAATCGGAATATATCCACCTAGGCGCAGATCATTACCGGGGGGAAGAAGTCAGCGAGCAGCAAATTGAAGAATTCAGAAGCAGATTTAACATTAAAAAAGATGACTTTCTTTTATTGTATGTCGGAAGGCTTAACCCGGTAAACCAGCCCTACAAAGGAACAAAAGAGTTAATTGAACTATTTCACATGGCTGCAGGCAAAAACAGCAGAATAAAATTAATGATGGTAGGCTTTGGGTCAGGCAATGATGAAATAGCCATAAAAAACGAAGGAATTATTTCGATTGCCAATGCACCATGGGAATTAATGCCAGTAATTTATTCGTCATGTGACGCGTACGCTTCCTGCACCAGATGGGAAGGCTTTGATCTGCCAATAGTGGAGGCTCAAAGTTTTGGCAAGCCTTCAGTCTGCTATAATTTGTGTGCACATCCTGAAATAAGCAGGAATGAAGAAACGGGCTTTCTGGTAAATACAAGGGAAGAATTTTTAAGCAGAATTCTTGAGCTTGCAGATGACTCTGAGCTTCGAATTAAAATGAGTTTAAATGCAAAGAAGAATTCAGATAACTTCACATGGGGAAAAACCGTTTATAAGTATGACCTTGCCATAAAAAAAATACTTTCTGCAAAAAACCGTGATTTTGACCTGTCAGGTTTGACAGACAATGTTAAAAAAGAATCGAAACTGATCGATAGCAATGCCGGAACCGAAAATGATGTTTCAGGTAAAAATTCAGACAGAGCCAAACTGGCTGCAGGC
>CAYNMO010000023.1:0-1957 GCA_964398155.1 uncultured Actinomycetota bacterium
AAAAAACCGGAGAAACAAATTTACCATACTTTAATGTTTTCACTTGTTTTTTTTATTTTAAGCGAACTCTCTTTTACTCTTTACGTGGATGTTTATGGTTTTTTTAATATGCTTGGTCATATATTCAAACTTTTGTCTTTCTATTTTATTTACAGCCTCTTTATCGAAACAAATCTTAAAAACCCTTTTAAGATACTTTTTAATACTCTTAATAGTAAAAATGAACAGCTTCAGTTTATTGCAACCCATGACAGCCTGACAGGTTTAAGCAACCAGGCATCTATTTTTGAAGAGCTGGGAAAGCAGTTTGAAATTGCAAAAAGATTTAATAAAAAATTTTCCATAATAATGATTGATATAGATGATTTTAAAATAATAAATGACTCATTCGGACATAGCGCCGGAGATAGTGCACTCAAGTTCATGGCTGATATTATTAAAAAGACAGTCAGGGAATTGGATATAAAGGGCAGATACGGCGGAGATGAATTCCTTATATCGCCCATTGAAGCCAGCGAATTAAAAGCAGTAGAGATTGCGCAAAAAATACAGGAAAACCTAAGGCTTTATACGCTTCCTGATAATTGTCTGTTTAAAAAATTTACTATCAGTGCCGGCGTATCCGGGGTACGCGCCCGAATAACATTCGATGAAGTTCTGGCAATAGCAGACAAAGCCCTTTTAAAAAGCAAGAAGCTTGGCAAAGACAGGGTTACTTTTATGAAGTAAGTATTAATGATTTAAGTGCTTTCAGTAATCATGGCATAAACAAACTAGTACATAAATTATAATAAAAAATCTGAATGCATTAATATTTTTTTATTGACTATCTTTAGTATACAATATGTCTAAGAGAGTGAATTAACTCCCTTATATTATTAACAAAAGTTTTTCTTGGCAAAAAAGGTAAAAAATGAAAATAAATATAATTTATGCATCCTGGTTTGGAAACGGTAAGAAAGTTGTCGGAGAGCTGGCTGAAATACTAAAAGGAAAGGGAATGGAAGTTGGTTTGTGCTGTGTAAATGTTGATAAAATGGACAGTCTCACATCAGCAGACTTTTATATATTCAGTTCACCCACAAGAAAATTTGGCCTTCCTTCTGAAATGAAAAATGCTCTTTTAGGTTTTACTCCGCCTTTTGAAGGTGTCAAATATGCTCTTATGACAACTTTCATGGATCCAAGAACAATAGCTTTAAAAAAGATGGAGTCAGTTCTTAATGAAAAGAAAATGATAAAGGGAGCCGGTGACTTAAAAATAAAAGCAAAAGGTCTTAAGGGCCCACTGGAAGAAAATTACGAAGGCATGCTGAGTAAATTTGCAGCTGAAATAATTGAATGTTTAAAAAAAGATGAGACCTAAAAAGCAGATACGGCCATTTTTTTCTGAACCGCTTTTTTAGCATAATTATGGATTTAAAATATGGTCCAGTTCTTTTGTTCCGACAAATGAGATAAATCCATGACTTCGTGCAAGTCTTTTAAAATCTTTTATATTTTCGTATTTACTGCAGTAGCTTATTACAAAAACAAGCCTGTCCGAAGCTTTTATGCTGTCAAGATATGCCAGAGAGTCCGCAAAATCGTCCTCATCCTGGAGATTGTCATATAAATACCAGAGACTCTCCCGGCCTGCTCCGTCTATTGCAGCAAGATAACCTTCTGATTCAATCAGCTCCTCTGCGTTTTGAGGGATAATTAAAAAATCTGCGTTTATGTTTTTTGAATATTCTGATATTGAAATAACAAAATCCACCATCTGCTGGCGGGCATTGGCGTATCCTGAAGTTTCAAAATATTTGTAAGCATCCACTACATCAAGATATACACCGTCATAACCAGTGTCTGCTATTTGTGCAAGCATGGTAAAAATTATTTTCTGCCATTTTTTATCCCAGTACTTTACTTTAAAATTACCCTTCCAGTCTGCGTTCTCCTTTTCCAAAAAATCAGG
>CAYNMO010000023.1:1967-18245 GCA_964398155.1 uncultured Actinomycetota bacterium
AGTAATCGCGGTAATTTTCTGCCTCTCCTATGCTCAAATATGCAAACATTTTCTTGCCCTGGCTGTGAAGGCTCTTCAAATCAGTTTTATTTAATCCACTGTCATCAGGATCAATAATAGCCATGTCAAATGAACAGGCGGAAAGCATTTCATAGTCTGCCCCCTGCAAAATACATATAAGCCGGCTTTCTGGTTTGGGTTTTGATACTAACTTTTGATTGTCTTCTACTGAGCAGTAACCTGAAAAACTACAGGAAAAAAGGAGAGCAGCGGCAAGCAGAGAAATCAGGGAAATATATAAAGTACGACGATATTTCCGGTAAACATTTGATAGTTTGCTATTTTTTTTCATTTTTTCCTTACTTCGTAATTTCTTAAAACCGGTTTTTAAGATTTGAAGAGACTCGGTCTCTTTTTGGGGTCAGAAAATAGATAATATGTGAAAATAATCCATTTTTTTCTTTGTAAACAATGGGCTGTCCGCAAAAAGTATGGTAATTTATGTTTTTTAGATAAACAACCAGCTCAATTATGCCGATCACCATTCCAAGGAATGCGGCAAGTAAAAATCCAAGACCATAAGTATTTTCAGAATACTTTATTGTAATATATGTAAAAATGGTATTTCCTGCCAGAAAAGTAAAGGATACAAACAAAGCCCCTTTTCTATCCTCGAAATAAAGCAGCACCAGTATTATTATAAGCATGATTATATTAAAATATGCACCTACCGTCAGAAGGTTGAAAATATCAACGGAAAACTGAGACAGGCCTATATCCGGAAGTATGTAGGAGCCTGCCGCAATAAATACAAGTGTAAAAAAAAGCTGTATTTCCATAATGTTTCTTATCTCAGACCATAGTGTTCTTGTCATATCCTTCTTTGCATTTTCTATATCTGTAAAGTTTCCTTTTCCAGTTATAAGCGAGTAGTAGGTTTTATATTTATCATAAAATGAGGTTTCCACTGATACTACAAAAACTACCATCGACGGCATTATTGATAAAAAAGCATAAAATGTCGGAACATCATAAACAGGAGCATAAATATAGGCGGATCCTATATTCACGCCAAGTTCGCTACCCCAGAATAAAAAGTTATGTATATAAAGTCCAAGGGTATAGAAAAAAGAAATAAAAAATAGTGAAGGATAATTATCGAAATGCTTTAAAAATTCATAATATTTTTTTGAAGATTTTCCAAAAAAATTTTTAAGATATACCATTAAAGAGGCAAGTATTACAAAATATCCTATATCCATGGCCAGAAGAAGACCTGGGACAGGTGCAAGGTTTGTAAATGTTAAAAATACAAAAGATAGAGCAACAATGCAGATAATGCCGATTAAAAAACTTTTTACTATTTTTATGTAGTCCTTAAGGGTCGATAAATACTCCATTACTATAAAAATTACAATAAGCTCCATAAACAGTAGATAAGCAGTCAATTTAATTTCAGTCTGGAGTGGTGAATTCCAGAAAAAAAGAATGCCCGCAATCCCTGAAAGTGGAACAGCGATGCTTAGCACACCATAAAGAGAGGGCATTATAAATTCAAATTTTTCGCTATAGAGCATATCAGCAATAAATCTTGTAATTATCATCTTAAAACCGCTGGCTATTATCTGTGAAAAAATAAAAGCGTATACAACAGATGCTATGAAAAGTTCCTGGTCCTTAAATGAAAAATTCATGTATTGCAGAAACTGCATAATTGCCACCAGGACTATTGTGCACATTATAAAAGGTCCCAGAGAAACAAGCGCAGAATACGCATATGCTTTCAGGTTGCTAAAAAAACCCGAATCTTTAAACAGTTTTTTTAATTCAAATCCTATTCCTGCCATTCTTCCTTCAGTCTTCCAATATAAATACCTGTTTTTAAATTTTGCCTAAAAGCTTTTTATAGGCGCTTTTATAACTATTAACACAATTCCTATAATTATATAAAGCTGAAACCCTTTTAAACCCGTTTTCGCCCATTTCTTTTCTAAGGTCCCCGTTTCTACACAGCTTTATTATAGAATTTGATATCTTGTCAATATCCATAACCGGCTCTATGAGACCTGCTTTCCCGAAACCATCATTGATGCCATACAAGAGTTCGCTGCACCCTCCCACGTCAGTAGTCACAAAAGGCTTCTTTGCCGCCATCCCTTCTAAAATGACAAATGGCTGGCCTTCACTAATGCTTGTCATTACAAGAATGTCCATGTCTTTAAGATAATTTCTTACATCAGCTTTCCCTGTAAAAGTCAGGCTGTCAAGCTCAAGCCTCGCCGCCAGCTTTTTACATTCCTCATAATACTCCGCATCTTCATCAGTAGGGCCTATTATATAGAATTTTGCATTTTTTACTGAGTTCTTTACATGTGCAAAACTATGTATCATTGTTTTTATGTCTTTAATGGGAACTATCCTGGTAATTGTCGCTATGTTTATAATGTCATCGTCAGAATCCTTTTTTCTGGCATAATCTTCTTTACCGCTAAATTCTTCAATATCAATCCCATTTGGGACAATACTGATTTTTTGCTCAGAACATCCGAGCTCAATTTCAATTTCCCTGTTCTTTTCAAAGAGTGTAAAAACTTCATCGCTAAACTCATATACTCCGCTGCATATATTATAAAAAAATTTTATCCACATGTCTTTGAAATATCCCCTGGCCCAGGTAGACTTGATTATTTCTTCTTCCCTTTCTCTTGAATAGATACCATGTTCTGTAAGTAGAAAAGGTTTTTTATATATAAACTTTGCCATGGAAGCAAACAAACCGGCGTATCCATTGGCTGCACTGTGGTAGACATCTGCCTTAGGAAGCTCACTTTTTAGAATGAAAAATATTGGGACAAGCATTGATCTGATTGTCCAGAAAAATTCAGTAAAAGGAGTAGATTGAAATCTCTCCACATAAGCCTCTTTTAATATGTCAAAAAAATTATAGCTCATGAAAAAATCCATAATGTTTTTTATTCTTCTTTGAGCCATCATATTAAAGATAAAGCTCCATTCAACTTTTTCACCCGTAATAAGGTTTTTCAGATTTATTATTTCATCCTTACTGAGTCTGTATCTTTTTCCATAGCTGCCTCTTTCTTTAAGCATTTCGTCTATAAAAACCTCACGAATAGAAGTTACGTTTGCCGGAAGCTTATACTTATAGGAGCCTCTGTATTTTTCTTCTGATCCTATTGAATAAATAATAAATTCAAATTCAGGCATATTCTTTATAAGCATCTGCGCCCAGGTTGAGACACCTCCCGTGATATGAGGGTAGCTTCCTTCAAGAAAAAGGCATATTTTCAAGGCTTTCTCAGCTCCAGTCTCAATTTACAGATTGTATCCTGCAGTGTTATAAGATAAGCATCATCAGCTATCCTGGTATAAGTGCAATTGTCTGAGTTTATTATGTTTTTGTTCGTTCTCATAATGCAATAAACATCAGGGCTGAAATTTTCGGTATAAATTGTTATGTCATCACCCTTATAATCAATAAGCGGCCTGCATTCAAGATATTTGACAAGTTCCTGGCCGGCCGGAGATATTGTCTCACTTCTCAGCCAGCCATAGCTCTGACTTATCTCCCCCACCATAGACGAAAACTCTTTGGCAAGCACTGTCCAGCTCTTGTTATTGCTCCTGTTAGTATCAAACACATCATCCGGATGAACAAAATGAGCAAATACCCCATACATGTTAACTGCATTATAAATTATCCACATATTCTCATCAGTTTTTTCATATCCGGCTGAGAATCTGGGGAACTCTATAATTTTATCATCAGCTATGCTTAATTCCTGTGAGTATACATCATTTTCCTTATTTGGAAGATAAACAGATGCAATTATTTTTAAATCAGGATTTGCTTCAAGAACAGCTTTTCTTCCTTCCGGGCTCAGTATATTCGATGGAGGGACATAAGCTCTTAAAGAATAATTGGAAAAAACTCCTTTTATAAACTCCGACAACTCCCTGAGTGACAGGAACATGTCATGTTCGCTTTTCCATGGCAGGTAGCCCAGATTCTGTACTATATAGCCCTCCGGAGCTAGTGACTGATGATTGTAGCCGTGGATACCTATTTCGCCCCCTATTCCAAAAAGCTCTTTCCCATACAAAAAAAGATTTTTAATATCTTCTGATTTTGCAGCAGGGAAAGGCGGTTCTGAAACATTATTATAAGATTCAACAACAAAACCTGAGTATTTTATATCGAATTTTTTGGCAATTTTAACCATTTCAGGCCACCAGACCTCACGGTAAAATTGAGAAATATTTCTGCTGAATTCTTCATATATTGCATCATTTTTCCCAGAAGGAACTGGGGATGGAAAATCATCAATATGTATCATTTTCACATTAACTACAGGATAAATGAGATTATCTTTTGCGACTCCAATAATTCCGGCAATCAGCCCTCTGTTATTTTTTACATTCAGGATTGTTCCGTTAAAAACAACAAATCGTCCTTTGCCATAATTTTTCTCCCATAAAAGAGGCAGGTCAGCATATGAAGATATAAGAGGTTTTATATCTGAATCAAGTTTAAGATCCATGGATGAATTTAGTATAATATCTGAGTCCGTCTTAAACCCGGCAGCACGAATTAAAACATCTGAAAGCATTTTTATGCCTCTGGCATTTATGGCCTGTTTTGCATTTTCTTTTATACCCAGCAATGTTTTAATGCTTTCAAAGCTGTTGTCAGCAACAGGACGAGTCAAAAAAACAAGACTTCCTCCTGAGCCTGCATAATCAATATATCTGTTTAAATCTGGTACAAAATCAAGTCTTTCAAATGTGAAAAAGACGCTGTCGTAGCCAGATAAATCACCGGCGGCTTCTTTTGAATTTTTTTCAATAAAATCTTTTTGCATGTAAGTCAGAACAGCTTTGAGCTGATTTCTTGTCTCAACACTATTTGTCTCTGAATTGTCAGATACAATGAGATACTTCTCAAAATCAGTACCTGAGGGTAAAACCGGTGACTGGGCTGATGTGAGCTCCTTTTGGGAATTTATGTTCTTTACAAGCCTAAATACCCCAAATGATCTAAGGGTCTGAAAGCCGCCCGCTAACAGCAGCAAAGCTATAATTATAAAAATAATTTTTTTAGTGAACATCCAGTCTTCGGCCTTCCCAGAATCTTATAACGCTTTCACCATAATCAGTAACGCCAATTTTCCTTTTACTGAAACTTTCCAGAGTCTTTTTAAACAAATCTGCTTCACCCGACATATAATAAAGTTTAAGCAGAGAAATATAAGGCTTTTCACTGTTGGGAAAGCAATAAAAGAACTCGCTGCAATATTCGATCACGCTTTTTGATTTAAGGAGCTCAATGTCACAATTTATCTTTTCAACAAAATATAACTCATTTGTTTTGTTTTGAAACAGGAGCACAGCTAATACTTCAGAATATTTTTGGAGATAATTATCATAATCGATGGTATCAGCCAGTCCGCTTTTAAGATATTTCTTTAAAATAACTGCATATTCTTCTATTGTATCTATATTTTCCCGGCGCTGTTCATATTTTTCCTCTGCACTTGCAATTACAATTTCAGACTGCTTTTTTATTTCAGTTAAGGCTGCTGCTGCATAATGGGCTGTTTCAGTGTCTGAACTTTTAATTGCTTTTTGAAGCCCCTTTACATGCCGTGAAAAATCCTTTTTTAATATATATATAAGATATGCACGCTTGCTTTTATTGTCACTAAACTCAAGAGAATCGCCCATAGGGACTGTATTAATTTCTTTTTCAAAATCTATTGCTTCCTCGTAATAGACATTATCATGCTCTTTGGTATACTTAAGGTAACTCTCAATCATGGAATCGGATTTGCTTCGCACAACAGAGAGTATCCCTGAAATTATAAAATACAATATGCCTGCTACAGGCAAAAAGAAAATAATAGCCAGTTTGTAAAAGCTGTCCTCTATGCCTTTGACCCGGATGTTAATGACAAAATATGTCAGCGATACCACTACATGGATTATAATAAGTAAAACTGCCTGAATGCTATACATCTTCGGCATCCTCCGTTACCAGGGATGCGCTTAATTTTACTTTCTCAAGCCTGTCTATAACCAGGTTGGCATAATTGTTTTTTGTATTGGAAAGAAGAATAAAAACTGCATTCTGGCTGCCTGTTCCAATATAATCATTATCCCTTATAATACCGGTTATTTTGTCGGACAGCAGCTCTGGAGCAAGATCATTTTCCCCTACTTTTAACAATGTATAGCTCATTCCAAGTTCAGCTTTGTTAATTCTTATTTCCTTAAGTATTTTCTCAAATGTATATTCGGTGAGAATTCTTGTTTTCGGTATATATCTCTTGTCTTTAAGACTGGCTTCAAAATAATAGGCTCTCTTTAATGCATTTGTTATCAGTCCGAGAACAGTCTGAAACAGATTCTCGTAATGAAGAGTTAAATTTTCAAAAGTCGTATAATGGATTGAGATTACTGAGATAACATTTTTTTCATCAAGAACAGGCGCTATCATTATAGGGGTATTGGACTTGAAGCTGTGATTGACAAAAATGCTTCTTGTATTGATAACATTTTTTATCTCTTCAAAGTCTGATATTTTCAAAGAATTAGGAATTTTATCCTCCAGAAGTCTTGATCTTGCTTTAAGCCTCATAAAATCGCTGCCTGTGTCATTGTTTAAAGTGTATATTGAAACCTGATTTGTGCTCATTATTCTCTCAATTGCTGAGATAGCCCCTGAAAAAACCTTTTCTATTTCAAGGCTGTCAACTTCCTGAATTATCTTGTAAATTGCGCTGAAGCTGTCTTCTGTTTCAATGATCTGATTTTCAAGTTCATTTTTTACTATCCTTGTTTCTTTATATATATCTGAGAGAAAAATGTACTTGCTTTTAATGTTTTGAATAGCAATATTGCGAGACTCAAGCTCTCTGTTTTTTCTTTCAACTGAGTATCCGGTTATAATCCCTATGAGTATATAAACAGCTATACGAATTAAGTTTTCAGGAGTGTATACAAAAGAGATAATATCGCTTCCAATATAAAGGCTCATTCCAATATATAAAGCAGACGAAAGAATTATCGCTATATATGCCTGTGTCTGTCCCCATATTATCCCGATAATAATAATATATATTATGCTGTAATCAAGTCTTAAATCCGGGAATTTGAAATTAAAGAAAAGATGCCCCCACTGAATAAAAGCTGCAATTAAAAAAAGAGCTGCGTTCTCTATGTATGCTATTGCCTTAGGCCGTTTTGATAAAGTCTTTGCCTTGTTTTTTTCAGACTCAAACCTGGGCTTTTCGTATTTAAGCTTCATCTCATTAAATGTAAGTTTTATTCCTTCAGAAAAACTGACTTTAGGCTGCCAGTCCATAAAACCGACCAGTTTGGAATTATCTATACATGATCTTTGGATCTCCGCAGCACTTCCTCGTCCGCGTACCTCCTTTATTGAAGGTTTAAGCAGTACAAGTTCTTTTATTACTGAACTTAGCTGTGTTTCTGTTTTGGAAGAAATATTAAAAACACCTTTGCAGTCTTTATCAACAGAAGCACGATATAATCCTTCTATAAAATCGTCAATATAGATAAAGTCTCTGGTATCCAGTTCTTTGCCTTCAAGATGAATTTCCTTTTCGCTTAATGCCTTCCTGATAATAATTGAAATTAAATCATTACCTGAATAATATTGGGTTTCCGATGAAGAGGGGCCGTAAATATCAGAAACTCTTAAAATCAGAATGCTTAGATTATGTATTACGCTCCATCTGGAACAATAATACTCCATGACATAGCTGCTCATACCCCTGATTGATACAGGATTTGGTTTTGTTTGTTCATCTGCAGCTGTTTCACCAGTATTTCCGTAAACATCTGCCGAAGAAACAAGAATGAATTTTTTGACTTTATTTTTAGTGGAAAGATTAAGAATGTTGACAAGACCGGAAACTTCGCAATTTGGCGATATGTCTTCTCTATCAGGAGCTTCACGAAGTGAGATCATTCTGGATTCGTATCTTGGAAAATAAATTACAATTTCAAATCTGGCCGTACCAAAAATCTTTTCACACTGCGGGTTTGAATTTAGGATTTTATAGAATTTTATTTTTTTATCATCAAAACTACTGCTATCAAAATCTTCAAAACTGTCAATTAATGTAACATCCTGCCCTTCTCCTGCAAACCTTTTTGCAAGACCCATTCCAGCATTATTGCACCCTCCGCTAATTAATATCTTCAATTAAGCCTGCCTTTGAAATTAATAAAATCTTTTTAAAATATTTTTTACTTTGGTGTTTTTAAATTCAATTATTATTTTTAAATTATTATAACAGTTTTATCTATTTTTTTCTAAAAGAGCGACCAAATAAAGAAATACAAATTCCAATCACGAGTTTTGCAATTTAAATCCTCCCAAACCAGCCGTGCTGCTCTTCCTTTGGTATAATTGTTGACGTATTTATCTAAATCTATAATTGTATCATCCTGTTTTGGGCAATTATGCTCTATTGGGTCACAATTTCAAGTTATGTTTTATATTCTGACCACCCAGACCACCTTGTCCGGGGTGGCTGGTCAGGCTTTGACTCTGCCTGAGAACAGAATTTTATGGTTCGTTAAAAAATGCCCCAATTCATATAAGAATATTTTCATAATCTTATATGATTATATTGTGCCTGATATTTTTAAAAGCATGCTTAAAATAAATAAAATAAGGCGAAACGGAAATAAATATTTCTTCCGGTTCGCCTTATTAAAATTAATAAAAGAATTTAATGGAATAATTTACCGTACATTGTAACAACAAGAACTGCTGTTTCAATTGATACAACACTTATAAGTTTTATAAGTATGTTCATGGAAGGTCCTGCAGTATCTTTTAAAGGATCCCCAACAGTATCGCCTACTATCGATGCAAAATGCTCAGGCGTTCCGCTCCCACCTTCCTCTTCTATTTTTTTCTTGGCATTATCAAGAGCTCCTCCTGCATTTGCCATAAATATTGCCATCGCAAATCCTGAAAGCAGCGTTCCCGTTATAAGTGCTACGACACCTCCAGGACCAAGAAAAATCCCTACCACTACAGGAATTACAAATATAAGTACACCAGGAATTATTATTCCCTTCTGAGCAGCTTTTGTTACAATTGTTATAAAAGCTTTTGGATCTCCTTTTGATTTACCTGCCAGAACTTCTTTTATCTGTATTCTTGCCTCTATTACAACTTTATTGGCAGCTTTGCCTACAGAACCGATAAGAAGAGAAGTAAAAAGATATGGAAGTATTACGCCGATGAACAATCCTGCAAGTATTTTAGGATCTTTCATGAAATCAATAATAACACTCAGTCCTATTTTCTCTGTTAACAAACCTATCTTTGAAAAATATGCCTGTCCAAGAGCAATAGCAGTAATTGCTGCGCTTCCAATAAGAATTCCCTTGCCGATAGCCGCGGTTGTGTTTCCAACTGCGTCAAGCTTGTCGGTTGTTCTTCTGACTTCAGGCCCAAGTTCAGCCATCTCAGCAATTCCGCCTGCATTGTCAGCAATAGGACCATAAACATCGATTGCTATAACAAATGGAGAAACCGAAAGCATGGCAACAGCTGCAACTGCTACTCCGTAAAGACCCATCTGAAGATTAGAAGACCCTCCGGAAATATAAAAGCTAAATATCATCGCTGCTATGACTGTAAAGGCCGGCAGAATAGTGCTTTCCATTCCATATGCCAGTCCATTAACAACAAGTGTCGCAGGTCCGCTTTTGGCACTTTCTGAAATGTTTCTTGTTGGTCTGTATTTTGCATCTGTATATATCAGTGTAAACAGACCAATTAAAAATCCTGCAAGAAGGCCTCCGATTGAAGAATAAAATATATGCATGTAGTTGGCACCCATTACAAATCTTACAATAAAAAATGAAAACAGGATGACAAAAAGCGAAGTAACAAAAAGACCCGACAGAGTTGTTGTCGTGAGCATACTTACGGTAGCATTTTGTTTGTATCTTCCCACAACACCCCTTATGATAAATATCGCAATAATGGAAGCAAATACACCCGCTGTTGAAATAAGCATTGGAACCAGAATGCTGTTAACAATGAGCGGTGAACTTTTAAATGCCAGAAACCCCAGAAATTCAGCAGCAATTATTGCTCCTACCCAGGATTCAAGAGAGTCTGCATTCATTCCTCCGACATCTCCAACATTGTCACCGACATTGTCTGCAATTGTTGCAGGATTTCTGTAGTCATCTTCTCTTAATCCTGATTCAACTTTGCCAACATAATCTGCACCCATGTCGGCAGCTTTTGTAAAAATGCCTCCGCCGGTCCTCATAAAGAAAGCTGCAAAACTGGCACCTATTGTAAATGTTATCAGGACATTTACAACATAATCCAGGTTCATTATCAAATCTGATGAATTTCTTCCATACCACCAGTACAAAACATTAAACCAGAAAGCTGTATCAAAAAGTGCTACTACTCCAAGTATCAACCCGGATGCTGAGGCGGCAGTAAATGCGATATTCATTGCTTCGCCAAGCCCCTTGTCTTTGGCAGCCTGAGTAACCCTTGAATTTGCCCTTGTTGAAATCCACATACCGATATACCCTATCAAAAGGCTGAAACCTCCACCAGTGGCAAACGCAAGAAGCGAAGGATATTCGATAAAACCAAACTGAACCATTATAAACAGCAGTACTTCAATGACTAAAAAAAATATAATCATTATTTTGGACTGCTGGTTAAGATAAGCCCTGCTTCCAGCAGAGATGGCATCCGATATTTCCTGCATTCTTTTATTTCCACGGTCCTTTTTGTTTACTATCTTTGTGAAAATAACTGCAAGAATCAGAGCAGAAGCAGCGCCGATAAACGGCAAAATCCTAAGAAATAATATACCAGTCACATTTTTCTCCTTATTACTGTAATAAATGCTATTAACAAGCAGATCCATCTTAAAACAATTGGTCTCATAAAAAATATCGTCACATTCCTGTGACTAAATTTACGTAATTATACACGTTTAACGTGTTAAAAAAAATATATCCATTAAATTAATTTTATGAAAAAATTTTAATGCAGCAGACAGTTGTTGCTGACTGACAGTTAATACCGCAAGCCTCTGCGCGCCTGCCCTGCCCTTGCTGAACACTAATATATTTAGCATATTTTAATACTTTCCTCCTTTTAATTAATTTGAAGGAATTTAATGAGTTTTGATTCATTAATCTTTAGTGTCTTTTCATTGCATGTTTTGGGGTATTGCCTGTACGCCAAAAATCAAGAACCCTTCCCGGTAAAAAAGATGCTTCCCTTTTATTGACCCTCAGGTTGATTTCTATTATTTCTTTGGTCAGATCATTATATGCAGCGGCACCTTTGCATGCCGAATCGTATTCTCCAATAGGCATGCCCGCTGCCGGTGCTTCTGCAAGACTGATATTCTTCGGAATGATTGTATTAAATACTTTATCAGGAAAATATTTATTTATTTCTCTTATTACCTGGTTTGAAAATCTTGTTTTGGTATACATGGTTATAACCACGCCGATAATATCAAGAAAAAAATTAAATCTGTTTTTAACAAAATCAATGGTTTCAAGAAATCTTGTAACTCCCTCAAGAGCATAAAACTCGCATTGCATGGGAATTATTATCTCCCTGCAGGCAGAAAGAGCATTTACTGTAAGCAGGCTAAGTGAAGCAGGGCAGTCTATAATAATAAAATCATAGTCCTTGTCAATTTTTTCTACAGCTTCCTTCAGACGTAATTCTTTGCCTATAAAACGATGCAGGTCTGCTTCGGCATCTGAAAGCTCCCATTTGGAAGGAAGTATTCTCAGGTTTTTAAAGGAAGTATTTAAGATTAAGTCATTAGGGTTTCTGCCCCCAACAAGAACATCGCAGATTGAATCACCGCGTATATTATAGTTTACACCCACTCCGCTCGTGGAGTTGCATTGCGGATCCATATCAATAAGAATCGTTTTAAATCCATATGAGCCCAGATAGGACGAGACATTAATGGCTGTAGTGCTTTTCCCTACCCCGCCCTTAGGGCTGGAAACTGCAATTACTCTCCGTCCTGAGTGTGAATAATTATTTACAATGGCTCCCATTATACAAATAATCCATTTAAATATTGGTTAACAAATAAATAATTCCCCTGTAATTTAACAAAAACGGAACATTTGCCATAAAACCGAAAATACAACTTTAGTACTTTTTTTAAAAGCTCATAAAATCTTCCTGAAGTATCTTCCGGCCAGGTTCAAATTTTAAAAAGTTGTCTGCGTCATATTGGCATTTGACGAGTTTTTCGAGAAACTCGGAAGATCCTTTTAATATCTTGAGATTTATTTCCCTGTCAAGCATCCCACTCATAAAATCTACCATATTTTTTGTATATTTCATATGGATTTCTTCTATGTCATCATTGTCTATAAGTGTTATCTGGTTGTAATTTTTCATCATTTCTACAAAAAGGAATTTTGCCATTTCGCTTTCATATCTGCGACCGTATATTTCTTTTTGCCTTATCCAGCCCTCAGGAATTTTACTTTCCTGATTTGTCCAAACAAGATATCCCCTGTATGGATCTCCGCCGTATTCAATCCAGCCCTTGCACAGGTAATAAGTTGCGGGGTCTTTTTTGAATTCTTCAAGGTATCTTTTCTTTGAACCCAAAAACAAACTGATGCAGTCATCCACTTTTGGTATTAATATCTCGCTATTGTCAGACTTTAATCCGACAACTCCATTACTGCAAAGTCCATATCCCAAGAGTATTTTATCATAATTTTTGCCTGCATTGTCAATCGCTTCCTGAAGCTTTACTGTCATAAGGTCCGGCGTATTATGGAGATGCTGTTCCATAAAGATACAGTCAAGATTATTTTCCTCTGCAGCCCCGTATTTGATAAATTCATTTTTCATTACATCACACACTATTGCAAGATTCTTCATTTACATCTTTCAGTTTTAATTGGTTTTTTGTAAATAACTCAATTACTAAAAAAATTATACCACTTGTTTCTAACTTATTAGAATAAAATTATAAATGCTATATTAAATATTTTGCAAATTAATTAATTATTATTAAATTCCAAAATTAATATTTAAAAGCATCTTCCTGCAGTCGTTTCAATGAAATAACTGTTTGCATTAATATTTATAATAATATCTATTATTTACTTTAAAACAAGATAATACTTTTTAATAGAAATTACTGAAATTTTGTATTAAAATTATTAAAGGCGTAAATTAATTTGTAAATATAAATTAATTTCAGTAACTGTCAGCATGAACAGTTAAACATTTTAAAAATAGTAAAAAAATATTTTTAATCCGGACAGATAATGATATTTTTTTCAAGTTTAAATACTGTAATTTATTTTCTTGTCGCTTTGATGGCAATACCAATAGCGATGATTTTGATTTTGATAAGGAGAAAACCTTTTCCTGACTACCGTCTGGGATGCCTTCTTTTCTTTGGCTGTGCCTACTGGCTTTTCTTTTATATCCTGGAATTATCAGCTGGCAGTCTTGATTTTAAGATCATCTGGGGTCAGCTTCAGTACATAGGTATTGTCATAGTTCCAATCACGTTTTTTATGCTTACTGTTTATTTTTCCGGCTACCGGAACTGGACAAATATCAAAACAGGATTAATTCTTTCTATTGTCCCTGTAGCAGCGCTTGCTTTTGTTTTTTCAAATGAGGCGCACCATTTTTTCTGGAAGGAGACCAATCTTGTAAATGTTGGAAAATATCTTTTTATGGAAATAAAGTATGGCATTGTTTTTTACATATTTATTGGCTATGTTTACTGCCTTATAATAATAAGTCTTGTGATCCTTCTAAAAACACTTATTACGAAGATTAAGTTTTTCAAAATTCAGTCAGCCATTCTTATATCTGCAGTTTCCGTTACATTTCTTGCAAATGTAATATATGTTTTACGACTTTTACCTTTTGGTAATTTTGACATTACTCCAATTGCCCTTACAGTCAGCAGCCTTCTCCTTACTTATGGAATAATTTATCTTAAAATTGGAAACATTATTCCGTTAAACCAGATACCGCAAATTGATGATTCAAAAGATTTTTGTGTAATTATCAATAACCGAAATATGCTTCTATTAATAAGCCCTATGGGGCTTAAGCTTCTTGGTAAAGATCCTCGGAGTATTCTTGGAAGAAACATAAAGGAAATAGTGCCCGGATATGAAAAGTTTATTGGAAAAGAATTTAATGAAATTAAAGAAAAAGAAACCATTTGCTTTAATATTGACGGAAATGACTTAATCTTTGATATTGACATGACTCCGCTTATTGAAAAAAACAAATCTGTATCCGGAAAGATATTTATACTTAAAAATGTTACTGAAAAAATAAAGATGCAGAAAACACTTGAGGAGAGCGAGAAAAAATACAGAAGCATTTTTGAAAACTCTCTTGACGGCATTTATCAAAGCACGCTGGATGGCATGTATATAGATACAAATCAGGCTCTTGTAAAAATGCTTGGCTATGACAGTAGGGAAGAACTATTGCTTAAAAATATTAAAACAGATATTTATACAAATGAAGAAGACAGACCGGATATTGAAAACAGAGACAGCGCTTTTGAAACAAAAAAAAAAAAAAAAAATGGAGAAAAAATATGGGTTGAAATAAATTCAAGAGCAGTAATTGTAAATGGTATTCCAAAATATTTTGAAGGTATTGTCAGAAATATAGAAAGCAGGAAAATATCTGAAGAAAAAATAAAATATATAAGCTTTCATGACCATCTTACGGGGCTTTATAACAGGTATTTTTTTAAAGAGGAATTAGTCAGGCTTGACAGCCGCCGGCTCTATCCTACCAGCCTTATACTTGCAGATATAAACGGGCTTAAACTTATAAATGACGCTTTTGGCCATAAAAAAGGTGATGAAATACTCATTGGAGCAGCAAAAATATTTAAGGAGTGTTTTAGAAAAGAGGATATAGTTTCAAGATGGGGCGGAGATGAATTCTGCATGATTTTGCCTAATACTGATGAGCAGACAGCACTCAAAATAGCTGAGAGGATACAAAATAAATTCAGTGAAAATTTTATCGATAATTTTGAACTTAGCCTGTCTTTTGGAGTATCAACAAAAATATCCGAAGATACAAGCTATGAAGAAATAGTCAAAATGACTGAAGATAAAATGTTTCGACATAAACTTATGAACAAGCAAAGCGCACACAGTAATATTATCACCTCTCTTTGCAAAGCTCTCGAAGAAAGAAATTATGAAACCCTCGAGCATGCTCATCGAATGAGTGTTTATGCAGGTATTATAGGAAAGGAGCTTGCACTGGATCAGGAAAAGCTGGATGAATTAAACTTGCTGGCTGCCCTGCATGATATAGGAAAGATCTCAATATCAGACAATATAGTTTTAAAACCAGGCAAGCTGACAGCCGATGAATTCGAAATAATGAAAAAACATTCTGAAGTCGGATATAGAATTGCAAAATCAACCCCTGAGCTTAAAGCTATCGCCAAAGGCATCCTGACACATCAGGAAAAATGGGATGGGACCGGTTACCCTTTGCAGCTAAAAGGGGAGGAGATACCGCTGATTGCCAGGATTATAGCAGTTGTTGATGCTTTTGATGCAATGGTCTCTGACAGACCATACAGAAGTGCACTCAGTGTCGAAAAAGCTATCGAAGAATTAAAAACTGGTGCAGGGACACAGTTTGACAAAAATATAGTTGAAAAATTTCTGGATATTATAAAAAGATTTGATAATGATTTAAATAAAATTAATAAAATAGTTCTTAACTGAGCATGTCATGGATGGTCATGGGGACGGTTCTCTTTTAAGCACGGTTTTAGCATTAAGGATGAGGTTCTCTTTTGAGCACGGTTTTAGCTATTTTTACCCCCCAGTATTTCAATGAATTTCTCAACAAGCACCTGATCAAACTGAGTTCCGGCACATCTCTTTAATTCTTTGACTGCGTCCTCTTTACTCATTGCAGTCTTATATGATCTTTTGCTTGTCATGACATCATAAGCATCGGCAACAGCTATAATACGGGAGAGCAGCGGTATTTCTTCTTTTGAAAGTCCAGTGGGATACCCTGAACCATCCCACTTTTCATGGCAGAAAAGAATAGATTTGGCAATATGAGCAATTTGCGGAGATGACTGAGCAATATTAAAACCAGTCTCCGGATGTCTTTTTATAATTTCCCACTCATTTTCACTCAGGGCTCCCTCT
>CAYNMO010000024.1:0-9496 GCA_964398155.1 uncultured Actinomycetota bacterium
CTCCATGAAAGGAAAAACCGATGTTTTTAACTATGCCTTTTGCTTTTAATCCCTCAAGCCATTCCATAATACCAAGTGACGCAAGTCTGTCAAACATTGGCTTGTCTGTAAGCATGTGAAGAAGGTAATAATCAATATAATCAGTCTGCAGTCTTGAGAGCTGGGTCGCAAATATTTTTTTTGCACCACTTACCTTACTAACAATAAAAGGCGGAAGTTTTGTAGCAATTTTTACCTGTTTGCGGCGGCCTCCTGCCAAAGCTTTGCCAAGCAGGGACTCGCTCTTTCCCTTATGATAAACATAAGCCGTATCAAAATAATTTACACCGTTTTCAATAGCATTATGAATCATTTTGATGGCTCTGGGCTCATCAATGCCTCCGTTTTTGACTGGCAGGCGCATGCATCCGAAACCTAATATAGAAAGATCATCGCCATTTTTGATATTAACTCTAGTTAGCATTACTATTTTCTCCCTGCCTTAATTTTTATTATAAATTCAGAACCGTCTCTCGAAGGATGACAAAGAAATACGGCGATGTTTATTATCCAACTATTAAATACAGCAATGATTCTAAACTGTCTGGAGGTTTTTTGACAGACATTAACCGGAAAATCTTATTTTCCCTTCAAAGTCAGTAATTGTTTCTGTTAATCTAAAACTATGCAGTATTTTATTTGAAAACTGTGCAGTTACCTAATAAAACACTCATATATTTATTAATGTATGTGGAAAGGAAAAGAAGCGAGGACATTGTCGTTTAAGAAAAAAAATAATAATGTGTAATCCTCCCCACACACACTAACCATTTTAACAATTTATTTTATCCGTATTAAGCCACAACTATATCAGTGGCAATGAACCACCAAACCAATTATATAAATAATTTGTCGATTAGTACCTTATTTAAAATATGCTTACCCTGTTTTTACCCTGAAAAACCAAGTTTTAACATTATTAATTTGAAGAAATTTTTAATAATTGATGACAGTAAACCGCCTGTTTCTGTAAATGTTCCAGTGGCAGCTGCCATCACGAAACTGCCAACGATAATACTTAATGCAAATATAGCTATTGGCAGGAGAACAAGTCCCAAAACAATTCCGGCTATATCCATTTTTTTACCGGATGGACTTGATTTACCATTTTTAATCTTAACCAGATCAGCAATACCCAGTATTATTGCGATCAGACCGAATGCAACACCGAAAAAAGGAATTATTGTACATATACCGCAAATTAATGATCCTTTTGACAAACCACTTGCTTTTCTCTTTACGTCCTGCATGGAACTCCTTTCGTTGTTAGTAAATATCTGATAATAAAGTTAGAGCTGACCTTAAAGAAGTTAAAAATATATAAGTTTAACATAAATACGGCATAGAAATATTTAATATTTCTATGTTTTGAGAACATAATTATTTTATAAATATATAATATACATATTATATAATAATAAAAAAAATGCTATGAAAAATTATCTTTTTTGCCAGCTCATTTTTGTTTGCAGGATGTTGTTTTTGATCCAGATTCTAATAAGGAATTGATATAGGCGCTTGGTGGAAATAATAAAAATACTAAAAGTAATACTTCTGAATCGGTTGAAACTACTTAAAAGCAAAAGATGAAACTGCAACTGAAGTTATTGCCACTGAAACAGTAGTTGAAATTGTAGAAGAAACCACAACAATCAAACCGGATAATGAACTGATACATGGAGTAATACCAGAAAAGATTATTATAGACAGCTATTATACTTCCGGGGAGTTAACAGCTAATTACTATTTTGAGTTCTGGAATGTAGGCAAGCTTGGTGATTATTATTATTCAGATGCAACTTTGACTATGACCCTGCTAAAAGTCCCTGAGGGTGGCAATATGAGTGATCCGGTACACACTTGTGATGGCTATTTTACAGGTGGTCCAAATGGAGAACTTTATCTCACTGATCCTGAAAATGTTAAATAATATCCTTTTTATCTAAAAGATGGTTCGAAGCTTAGTTCTCCTACGGGAATTACTTTTGCTATTGACAATACCGGGGCTTTTGAGAATTGGATTGAATAAATTACTCTGATATTAATAAATTAACATTAAGGCACTTAATCAGCAAATTATTACTCTGGCAAGCATTACCATAGAAAATGCAATTAAGTTCTTATTTAATTAATATTTCAGGGAAAATATACAAACAGCTATTTTTATAAGTTTATCACCTTAAATTAATTAGATATATATAATAAAAGTAGTATAATTATTTTATTTATTTAATTTATTTTTAATTTCAAAACACAATCCGTTCTATTTGTTGAATTAGCTTTTTAGTAACATGCTTGGGTTGTAAAAGGTTGCTATATGTGTTATTATGCTACTAAATAATTAATAAGGAGATCTTAACTATGGGCACAGCAATAAAAATTTCAAAAGAGATTGCAGAAGATGCAAGAATTACTTCAAAAGTAACACGCAGATCAATGGCAGGACAAATTGAATACTGGGCTTTTATAGGAAAGACCGCAGAAGATAATCCAGACTTATCTTTTTTGGTAATTAAAGATATTTTACTTGGAAGACAACAGCTAAAAGAAGGCCTTGGAACGCCCTACATTTTTGGAGAAGGTGATTAGAAATTCAAATATTACAATCACCGCTTTTCATAAAACAAAAAAAAAGATTACACAAGAGTCAGATCTTAATACTTGATAAAGAGATTAAAAAGATAATCGCAAATACAGAAATTGGGGAAGAAAAAAAAGGAAATCTAAAAAATGTCAGGGTACATAAATTCCATATTGAAAAACAACTTTTTTTAATGGCTTATGAACTGGAAAGTGATGTTTTAAATCTGATAATGATTGGAAGCCATGAAAATTACTACAGAGACCTTACTAAATACTATAGTGAATAAATGCGCCATAATACTTGCTTTGGCTGGCCACCTTAAGCAAAGTTAGAACCAAGCTATGCCAAGGGGACGGATAGTTTGACATATGCCAAGGGGACGGATAGTTTGACATAATATCAGTGGACGGATGTCTGAAGATTGTAGATTAAAACCAAATTTTTGAGCCTGAAGGGAGATATTTTTATAACTGAACTGAATTTAAGATTATTTATTCCTTCGCGATACTCACTATTTTATCTGAACATAAGCATACATTTTTTGTTATATGATTTTTGATTTTGTAAAATAGTTAATTTTTGTTACGATAAAACTCTGATTATGATTCCATCAGGAACCATTATATCTTGGACATTTTTCATACTCATCAAACCAAAAACATTCTGCACACTCCAGGCACCTGATGACTTTTAAACCATCGCGCGTCTTATTTGTCCAGTCTGCGTCACAAAGATGACCTCTTCCTACTGCAGCAAAATCAGCCAGGTCATTTTCAATAAGGTATCTGGCTTGCTCCGGAGTATTTATTCTGTTTACCACAATGACAGGAATTCTCACCTGTTTTTTAATTTCTATGCCGCAATAGACAATCCAGCTATAATCAAAATCCGGCGGAGGTTTTGGAATTGTATCTCCTTCTATTCCGGATGATACATGCAAAAGATCTACTCCGGCATCTTCAAGAATTTTTGCAATTTCTTTTCCTTCGTCAAGTGTTGGCTCATTTCCGCCCATTCTGTATCCAATAATATAATTTTCACCCCTGGTGCTGTTTTTTATCATTTCAATTATCTGACAGGCAAAAGTTGATCTTCCGGCCAAATCTACACCATAATTATCGGCTCTTTTATTTGTTATTGGAGACATAAACTGATCAAGTAAAAAACCATGAGCCCCCAGAAGCTCTACCCCGTCAAGGCCAGCCTTTGCGGCTCTTTTGGCGGCATCTGCAAATTGCTCCTGAATCTTATGGATTTCCTGGGTGCTTGCGGCTTTTGCAGCCAAACGGTCGTCTCTTTTAAAGTCTGATGGAGCTAAAGCTATTTTGGATACCGATTCGGGAGTTTCCAGTCCGGCATGATATATCTGTGCCATAACTGCTGCGCCATATTTATGACAAACCTCCGCAATTTTGCTGATACCGTCTATGTGAGCATCCGACCATATTCCAAGCTGGTTTCCTGAAAGCTTTCCATCTTTGGCAATTGCCAGTGCTTCTATAAGTATCAGCCCGCATCCGCCCCTGGCAATTTTGCAGTAATGTTTTATATGTCTCTCAGACACCAAACCTTCTTCATCAGACCAACCGAAACGGACCATTGGCGGCAAAACAATACGGTTTTTTATTTTAACACCCTTTATTGATATTGGTGAAAAGAGATCAGCCATCAAAAAGCCCCTTTAACAATTTACTGATTATATATTTTTAATAAGATTTAAATCATGTAAAACTGGCTCCAAATTTATCGCTGTCTCTTAAAATTATAAAAGGGTTGCCACCAGTTCAATGGCAGTGGCTGCCAAAGCCTTTGATACCGGACATCCTGCCTTTGCTTCAGAAGCAATTTTTAAGAAAGTCTCTTTATCTATACCAGGAACTTCACCATTAGTGACAAGGATAATTTTTGTAATAGCGAAATCATCACCAACTTTTTCAATACTTACATTTGCTTCTGTAGATATTTTAACCGGATTGTAACCATTGTGTGCCAGCATGGCGGAAAATGCCATGGAAAAACAGGCTGCATGTGCTGCACCCAGTAATTCTTCAGGGTTTGTCCCTTTCTCATTTTCAAACCTTGTCAAAAAAGAATATGGGGCTTTAAATAAACCGCTTTCAACTTCAACAGTTCCAATTCCTTTAAAAAGATTTCCTTCCCAAACAGCACTCGCTTTTCTTACTGGCATCTTGTCTCCTTTTTTTAATTATATTTAAACTCCAACACATTTAAAACCCATAACCTCGGCAAATACTTCTATCTCTCTTGAAAGATCTCCAATTCCAAGTGAATTGTGATGAATAGGTCCATGCTGACACCATTCATCAACAAATTTATAAATTGGTTTGTTTATCTTAAGCCTGCCATTGGGATTACCGACATGAAGAGCATCACCATCGACTACTTCACCAATTGTATAAATAAGTTTAAAAGTATCTACTTTTGGGTCTGACTGAGTTAAATTAAGCAAAGTTACCAAACCTTTTTTGAGATTAAAATCAACTCCCAGACCGTGGCCCGTTTTGCCATGATGTATATCAAGGTGCTGAAGTCTGGGTTTCCCATCAGATACATTAAAATTAACAGGTCCATCATGACTTATCAATAAAAACTCATTTTCATAATCTATTGTGTTAAATTCCAAAAACATTCCACCGGCACCCATTAAATCCATTGCTTTCATTGCCATTGCTGTTTTAACATCACCTTCGGTCACTCCTGGTACGCCCATGGAAGCAAGCCTTGAACCAGCCAGAGTGGACTGAGATCGCAGCTGGGTAACTATTTCTTTAATTCCCCACCAGTAATAACCATAAGCATTAATATTATATCTGTTTATTATTTTATCGAATACTACAGCAATCTTTGCAGATTCCTTCATATGCTCATTTGTAACGGTTTCATCAACTTCATAAAATTCTCTAAGCTGCGTGTACATATCCCGCAGCTGTTCATCCGTTACTTTATAGTATTCATCTTCAAATTCCTCAATTTCGGGTCTTAAAAACAGTTTTCCTGTTGCCTTTAATAACTTATGATCATCGGCAGGCATATCTGTCATATTAGTATAGGTATTGCCAATTATGGCAAAGTTTAAATCTTTAAATTTTTTACCAACGGCTGCACCAATTGAATCCTTTTCTATCTCAGTCCAGAAACGTCTGTCTTTTAGCCAGCCTGTTATTACTCTAAACTTTTTGTCTATACGAACAAGGGTGCTTGCATATTCAGGTATACAGCATATTCCGGTATGATGCAGCCACTGGGCAGTATCAGCATTTTTATAATCATAAGTTGCGTCTTCATGAGTTGCCAAGAGCCTTACTGGGACATCCAACTGTTTTACACAGGGGACAATAATCATTCCTGTCGAATAACCAAAAGGAAGGATAAATAATATATCTATATCTTTTTCTTTAAACATTTTACCTGCCTGGCCGGAGAGCTCAGGTGTATCAATAAATTTTGCCTCAACCACATCTCCTATTTTTTCAAATTCTTTTAAATATTTTTCATACATATTACCGCCTATTTCAACAAACTGCGGATACTGCGCCCAGTATACTTTCAGCCCCGTATACATTAATCCTATTTTTGGCCTTACTTTTCTGTCTGAAATACCCATTACCTGCTCTCCCTTAGCGATATTTATTCAAATTAACATTTATTTTTTATTAATAACAAATTATCTTTGCTCTCGCAATATATTAAAATATATCTTGCTTTAAGTAATGTCATAAGAAGTGCTTTTTGTATTGGTCATGCTTCTGATATCCATACAATTGCCCATTTAATGGAATCATAAAAAATTTCTGTCAATAAATATTTTAAGGCCTTATCTTTTATAAAAATACAAAATTATTAAAAAAATATTATAGTAAAAATTTATCAGCCATAACTTTAAGGTGAGTTTATCAGTATATATGTTGCACATATTGGCAGGGGAGAGTAGCATAAAAATAGATAATTAATTAGTTCCAGGTAAACAACTCCTCTTTTATAGAATCATTCAAGGTAGTTAAGCTTAAATTTTTCTAAATGAGGCCATTTTAGCCGATTAATCATCAATAATTAATTAATATTTTAAAAATAAATAATAAAAGTATAAGTTGTAAATATGCAGAATACAGTTTATAACGATACGCTTATCCTAGTTTTATCTGTTTTCCTGATAAGCACTATCTTTATTTATTTCCAGAAACCTTTCAAGAAAAGAGTCTGGAGTGTACCAATATTTATTATCCTTTTTGGCTGTATTATCTGGGTTGCCGGCAATTATTTTGAATTATTATTTATTGATCAGAATTTAAAAATATTTTTTTACAGTTTTCAAAATATCGGTATTATGCTTATACCGGTATCATGGTTTATATTTTCTCTTTTATACAGCGGCCACCAGAAGTGGGTTACACCAGGAAATATAGCATTATTATCAATTATCCCTTTTACAACTACGATATTAATTTTTACAAATAAATTTCATAACTTAATAGTCACTAACTATGAAGTCTTAAGCTATAAGTCTTTTTTTGTAATAAACAAATCTTTCGGAATATGGCAAACCTGGATTGACCTGCCATATTCTATCTTACTGGGTATTTTTGCGGCATTTTTTATTCTAAAATCAGTTCTAAAAAAGGCTACAATATATAAATGGCAGGCTATAGCGTTTGCAATAACAGCTTTAATACCAATTATTGTTGGAATATTAAATGTTTTTTATGTTAATCCATTTCCATTTCTGGAACTAACCCCGATTTTACTTGGAGTATGTCTAATAATAATTATCATTCTTTTAATTCGGACAAGAATTGGTGAAATTCTACCACTTGCAAGAGACAGTGTTATTGAGAATATAAGTGACGGATTTATAATCATCGACAGCAGAGACACCTTAATAGATATTAATAACAAGGCAGTAAAAATATTTGGTAATCCCCAAAAAGATTTAATTGGAAAGAATTTCTACAGTTTATTATTTGAATTAACAGGGAAAAAAGAAGTATTTGATATTGCTGGAGAAATAGTCATAAACACAAATAATATCAAGTCTACTTTTGAAATTACCATATCAGAAATATATAACTTTTATAAAAAAGTTGTAGGCAAATCTGTCATTTTCCATGATATCTCTGAAAGAAAGAAATCCGAAAATAATATGAGATATTTAAGTTTTCATGACCATCTGACAGGTCTTTATAACCGCAGATTTTTTGAAGAAGAGATAGAGCGCCTTGATACCGAAAGACAGCTGCCGCTGAGTTTTATAATGGGAGATTTAAATGGTCTGAAAATAATAAATGATGCTTTCGGGCATGAACAGGGTGACAATTTACTTAGAGAGGCTTCAAAAATACTAAAAAAAGTATGCAGAGCGGATGATATTTTAGCCAGATGGAGCGGAGATGAATTTGTCATAATACTTCCAAGGACTCCTATTAAAAATGTAGAAGAGATATCGCGCAGAATAAAAAAAGAATGTAAAAAAACTTTGAGTCTAAAGATTCCATTAAGTCTGGCGATTGGAGAAGCAACAAAAACAGAGGCAGGCAGGGACATACAATCAGTCATAGTGGAAGCTGAGAGCAATATGTATAGAAACAAGCTTGTTGAAAAGGACAGCAATGCAAGCTCAATTATTTTTGCACTTGAGCAGACTCTTTATGAAAAAAGCAATGAAACCAAGGAGCATACCGATAGAATTTACAACCTTTCCATGAAATTGGGTAAGGCATCTGGATTACTCTCCAGTCAGTTAGATGAATTGGCACTTCTTGCCACTCTTCACGATATAGGTAAAGTTGCTATTCCTGAAGAAATATTGTTAAAAGAAGGAAAATTAACAGAAGAAGAATGGGAGGTCATAAAAAGACATCCGGAGATAGGCTTTAATATTGCTAATGCATCCCAGCAAATTGCACATATTTCAAAAGCTATTCTTGCCTGTCACGAAAATTGGGACGGATCTGGCTATCCTCTGGGGATGAAAGGAAATGCAATACCCTTAATATCCAGGATTATATTTATTGTTGATGCTTATGATGTAATGATATCCGGCAGAATATATAAAAAACCTTTAAGTAAAGAAGCTGTAGTTGATGAATTTATAAGATGTTCCGGTACCCAGTTCGACCCGGTACTGGTTGAGAAATTCATTGAAATCCTGGGTAACATAAAAAATAAATAAATTCAATTTACTACAAAAGATTTTTAGATGCAGAATTCCTCTTTTGCCAAAGCCTTGCCAAAAAATTATAATATTAAAACCAATTAATGAATTCAAGCTGCGTGTATTTATTCCAGGATCAATTTTAGATACAACAGACTTATATATCTGAAAATTTAATACTCATTCTGTTATAATTGCTCTCATGACAAAACAAAAAAAAATTATTTTGAATATAATTATCGCCTTCATTATTCCGATCGTTATTTATTTTGGAATTGCTTCTGTAATGATAATAGTTGGCAAACCTGGTAATTCGGGAGATGCTGCGCAGAGTCTGGGTTTTAAGGAATTATATTTTGATTATACAGGTCTTCCTGAGTTAAAAAGTTTTAAGGCAAGAGACGGCAAAGAATTAAACTATAGGTATTATCCCTCCAGCTCAGACAAAACACTGATACTGTTACATGGCTCTGGCTGGCACAGCCGGTATTTTTTACCACTGGCAGAATTTATCAGCTCTAATAATCTGGCAAATGTTTATACGCCTGACCTTCGCGGTCACGGGCTTAATCCAGACAAAAGAGGAGATGTCGATTATATTGATCAGCTGACTGATGATATTGCTGATCTGATTAGAATGATAAAGGAGAATAATCCCGATACCAGGATAATTTTAGGCGGGCACTCTTCGGGAGGCGGACTTA
>CAYNMO010000024.1:9506-12169 GCA_964398155.1 uncultured Actinomycetota bacterium
GCAGGAAGCAAATATAATAATCAGGTCGAAGGATATTTACTGCTTTCCACATTCCTAAAATATAATGCTCCGACTATACGGCCAGACTCAGGTGGCTGGGCAAAACCCTATACCGGACGCATTGCGGGGCTGACCATGCTTAACAATGTCGGAATACGCTGGTTTAATTATCTAACTGTTATTGAATTTAATATGCCAGAAGAAGCCCGTGATGGCACCGAGACACTATCATATACCTTCAGAATGAATACAGCTTTTGCCCCTGATAATTATCAAAAAGATCTTGGAGCAATGTATCAGCCGGTCCTTGCTGCTGCAGGCACAGCAGACGAATCATTTTATGCAGATCAGTTTGAACCGGTAATTTCAAAATATACAAAGGCGGATGTGGTGCTTCTTGACGGAGTAACACATATGGGCGTGGTAGTTGGCCCGGAGATTCAGCCTGTCATCAAAGAGTGGCTGGAAGACCTAAAATAGGGGACAGTCCCCTTTTGAGCACGGTTTTAGCTATTTATTAATATTGCCGATATATTGCTCAAAAGAGAACCATCACCAACATTTACTTCTAAGCCTAATAGGAAAGTATGTCAGGAGCCAAGCTTATCTTCGATTGCCTTTAATATTTAATATGTTTTTTATTACCAATATAAGGCAATTATCCAAATCAGCTAAATAGAAAAGCACCAAAATATGTAACAGTATTTTTTCCGTTAATATACTTCATATCACAAAGTCCGGCTAGAATTGTTACATTCATGCAGTAAGCCTCTAAAGACGAAATTGCCTTATCCGGAAATTTGCAGGGCTTGTTTTCAACCTGGGAGCAGACCGGACAAACAGAACATATGCCTGCTGTTAATTGAAGGAAACTATTATTTAGCTTTTTTATATCTTTATTTATCATATCTGCAATCTCTGAATGTCTAATTTCTGCTGCTTTCATTCCCTCAAAATCAAAGGAGTCCTCAATTTGAGATACAGTTTGAAAAATAAGTGCTTTTTTATAGTTTTTTGCTTTTGCAATTAATTCTTTGACATCACCAACTCCAGGCGGGCATGCATAATTTTTTCCATAATTTCCACAATAATTAACCTCGCAATAACTCCTCAAATTTTCATCAAAAGGGATTTTATCTGTCGTGATTACAAATGCTTTGTATGCCCCTGCTTCAATACAGGTTTTAACCAAATTCTCATCTGAGTTCATATATATTCTCCTTGATAGCTTTATCATAAAGACTGGTATGTAATTTTGCTAATTTTAGCAAAGTAATCACTTTATGGAAACTATAATTGCCCTATTGTCGCAATAGAATATGCAATATTGACTGATAATGAAAATACGCGATAAAGAAGTTAGTTTGCATAGTAATAAGAACCCCGCAAGCGGGCACGCCTTTAACTAAATCAAGATAAGTTGGGTGGGCGGGGGGGGAGTGGCTGCGGGAAAAGTGTGAAATTTAAAATCATAATTTTAAACAGTTAAATATTTTAAAAGACTCATTCAATTATAGTTATAGTTGTGCTAAGATTATGCATTCTTTTTTTGGCTTAGGCTATATTTTACAAAAATAAAAAATGAAAGGGTAAAAATGAGCGACGATCATTTAAATTTTGACGACTATGCTCCTTCTGATATGGCAAAAAGGGTTGAACATGCTTCCGTAAGAAAGGCAAATCTGAGCTTCCCTAGTTTATTTATGCTTGCAGTATTGGCAGGAAGCTTTATTGCGCTTGGTGCTGCATTTTACACAATGGTAATTTTTGATTCAGCTTTGAGTCTTGGACTTACAAAATTAATTGGCGGAGTTTGTTTTTCCCTTGGTTTGATTCTTGTAATTGTTGCAGGTGCTGAATTATTTACCGGTAATAATCTTATAATTGTGGGTTTTGCTTCAAAGTATGTCACCTATAAACAGGTTTTAAAAAATTGGGGAATAAGTTACATTGGTAATTTTATAGGGTCGATATTGCTGGTTTTTTTATTTTATTTTACAAATATCTGGAAAATAAAAGATTTTGCACTTGCTGCAAAAATAATTCAGATAGCCGCAGATAAGGTTAATCTTACTTTTTTAGAAGGTCTGACAAGAGGCATATTGTGTAATTTATTGGTTTGTCTTGCAGTCTGGCTGTGTTACAGCGCAAGGACAGTCGTAAGCAAAGTAGCAGCTATCATTTTCCCAGTTACTGCATTTGTTGCTTTGGGATTTGAGCACAGCATTGCAAATATGTATTTTATTCCCATGGGACTCATTTTAAAAAATAATTCAAATGTCATGGAAGCTCTTCTTAAAATAGCTCCTAATATTAATTTGTCGCATCTAAGTATAACAGGATTTTTAGGCAATCTGCTTTCAGTAACAATCGGCAATATAATTGGAGGCGCAATTTTAGTGGGATTTGTATACTGGAGCATAATAATATATCCCCAAAAAATAAAAGAGTTTGCTCAGGGAAAGATTAAAAAATAAAAAATATCTTTGCGCTGACCGGCGAGAGCGTATTTGAACAATCAGCTGCAATCCGATGAGTTAATAATACAGATAAAGAACAGTATTGCAAAGAATCACCATTTCTATAGCAATACTGTTATCGCTAATATCGTGCTCAAAAGAGAACCGCCCCTAATTATTATTTATCTTCACTCAAACATATAA
>CAYNMO010000024.1:12179-18232 GCA_964398155.1 uncultured Actinomycetota bacterium
ACCTTAGATAAAGCCGATATTGCATGAATCGATACTGCAATGGTTTTTATTTAAATCTGCTTCACCAGGATTTGTTTTCTCTGATTTCATAATCAAGCATGTTTTTTATCAGAGAAAACGGCTTAAATAAAGCGAGATAATTAGCCACTATTATTGTTATTGCTAATATCGTGCTCAAAAGAGAACTGTCCCCTAATTATTATTATACTTACCTAACACTTTTTTCTCTAATATATTATAATGTTAAAAATGTTATTTCTAAGGGAAGTTGCGGGCCTGTTAAATAGAGTTACTATTCATTACCAGTCTTACCTTATTCAGTGAACTGTTAATTTTATTGGCGGGGCTATAACCAAATAAGAAAAAATATTACCATAATCAGGAAACATTAATCTTAAAGATATTAATTTTAAAAAAACAGGAGAAAAAAATGAAAAAAAAGTTCTTCTCAATAATATCTATTCTTGTACTTGTTTTCTTGTTTGGGGTTGCGGCTACCTGCAATATGTGCGGATTAAACATTTCATCAGCTACTACTACAACTGTGGCATCAGCCGGCAGCGATACTTCTGTATCGTCTGGGGGAACAAATACAAGCAAAACAGTTTCGGGCGATACCTCTGTTAAAAATACTACCGGGGGTACTTCTTCCGAACAGACGACAGGGGAAACAACGGCTACTTCAAAAGCCGCCAAAGGAACAGCACCAACCATTGAGCTTAAGATATATGAAGGTCCGGAATACTCTCAGGCTGATGATGTCTGCTATAGCAGGATTGAGGCTGTAGTAACAGGAGATCCTGCTCCAACAGTAGAATTCAGCAAAGATGACAGCGGTGGTGCATTTGGTTCAAAAAAAGTTCAGATAAATTTAACCAAAAATAACCAGAGTTATACACTGACAGCAAAGGCTAAAAACTCTGCAGGTGAAGCTTCCGCTTCAATTGATCTTAGCTGGGGATGTGCTCCAATAAACAGTTCTCCCACTATAGATCTGATTGCAACTGCGGCTCCTTTAATGACAAGCACTATGTATGATATTACTGCAACTGCCTCAGACCTCGATGGGGACAGTCTTACTTATGAATGGACAGTAAGTGGCGGCGTACTAAAGGGTTCAGGATCAAATCCGGTAAAATGGACAACACCTGATAAAGCAGGAACAGTTAATATAAGCTTAAAAGTTCTGGACGGCAAGGGTGGAGAGGCCACCAAGTCTGTTGACTTGGATGTCAAACAGGCCAGCGTCAAAGCAGTACTGGCAAAAGTAGAAAGTGAATCAGGTTGTGTAAGAAATGACAACAATGTTTTTGAAGGCTGGCAATTTGGAGTCGGAGACGACAGCTTTAATCTGGCATACAGGGGATTTGTAAGTTTTGATATTTACGGACTTGCAGGGGCAACAATACAGGATGCAGTTCTGACAATGAATAAATCCGGCGGATGGGACACGTCTCACCTTGGACAACTATGGATAGGGGCTGTAGATTATGGCGCACACCCGCTTATTGTGCAGGATTATGACCTTACGGGAGTACCCCTCCAGTCATTTCCGGCAAATGCAAGCGCAAATGTAACATGCAACTCTGCCGCCTTAAAAACGCAGCTGCAAAATGCTATAAATGCCGGAAAATCAAGATTTCAAATAAGGCTGCATTTTTCGGCTCCCACAGATAATGACGGTGCAATGGACTATTGGATTTATGATGATGATGGAGTAAATTTTAATATAACTTATACACCAAAGTAATAAGAAATAGGGGACAGTCCCCTTTTGAGCACGGTTTTAGCTATTTATTAATATTGCCTATATGTTACTGACTTTTTCTGATATACGTTATTCGCGTATGGTTATTATACAAACATTCTTTGCATGGTTTTTGTGAAAACCCTACATATTAATTTCCGGTAAATAATTGGCTAAAATAGTCTAACCAGGAAAATATTAAGCTTAGCCAAATTAAATGTTCTGGTGAAAATGAGCTGTTTACCAAGAACCAATTAGCTTCCGGATAGTAAATGTTAAATAATGAACATTTTAAGCTTAATTTAAATTATTAATTCATTAAAAGTTGAGTTATCCACAAAGAATAATTTATAATATTAACAGTTGAAATATAATATTTTTGAAATAATGCTTTAATTTAAGCAATGAGTACAAATTTTTTTTAGACTTAAAATTTTATGAGCAACTTAACCAGGAAAAAATTTTTAAATTTATCCCTGACTGTTTTGGCAGGAGTGGCTCTTGCAGGACTTACCGCCTGTTTTAACAGAATAAATCCTATAAATATTATTAGTGCTGCTGCGGCTGCAACTACGACCACGGGCACCAAAACAACAGACAGTTCCAGAGAAGAGAAGCCTCAGGATGAATCGACATCCACCACCCGGAAGGAAGATACATCAAAGAAAGCTGTTATCGGGATAGCCGGCGGGGAAAAAAGTGTTTCTGTAATGGTGGCAAAAGCAATAGAGCTTGCCGGCGGCCTTGGCTTCATAAAAAAGGGAAGTACGGTTTTGATAAAGCCCAACCTTAATACCGGGGATCCACATCCGGCATCTACCAATCCCGAAGTTGTATACGAAGTAATTAATCTGGTAAAGAAACAAAATCCTTACAGAATTTTAGTCGGAGACAGATCAGGTTTCTGGTTAAATACAATCGACTGCATGAAGAAAAGCAAAATCTATGAAGCAGCGGAGAGCGCAGGAGCTGAAGTTTATCCGTTTGATGATGAAGAATGGGTACAGGTTAAACCCAAGGAAGCCAAAAACTGGCCTGGCGGATACAGTGTCCCTAAAATATTAATTGATGCTGATTATGTAATAAGTCTTCCTGTCCTAAAGACTCATTCCATTGCAAATTTTTCAATCGCCATCAAAAACTGGGTTGGAATTTTGTATTCAAAAGACAGAATTGCAGGCCTGCACCCGTTTGGCAGAGACAGAGAAATATTTGGAAGCAAACTGGCTGAGCTGCACCTTTCAAGGCTGCCCTCATTTATAATTACTGACTGCACCCGCGTATTTACAGAAGGCGGTCCCACTAACGGAACAGCAGTTGATGTCAATATGGTTTATGCTACCAGCGATATCATAGCAAATGATGTTTTGGGGCTTGCAATACTTAAAACTTTAGGAACCATAGATATAATTCAGGACAACAGCCCATGGACGCACCCCCAAATCAAAAGAGCGGTTGAACTGGGGCTTGGCATAAGCGACTACACAAAAATGGAAATCAACCCATATGACGTTTCTAATATGGATTTGATTCTAAAAAATATCCGCTAAGCAGAAATTAAAATTACCACAATATGCTTTTAGTTCATTGATTGGTTTTTATAGGAAATGAATCCTTAATTACAAAAAAAGTGAAGCCTTTTAAAAAACAGTTGATTGGTTTAGAATAAGGTGTAGCTTTAAAGAAATATATTAAATTTAAATAAATTACATTTTCAAAGAAAGAGGTATGAAATGGCTGTTATAACTATTTCTCGTCTGGTTGGAAGTAAAGGTACATCAATTGGTAAAGAAGTTGCAAAGCGTATGAATTATAATTATGTTGATATAGAACTGGTGCAGGAGATAATGAATCATTATGGTGAGATTGAGTTCAAAAACATATATGATACGAAACTTGGTATTTGGGACAGATATTCAAGCATGACTAGCGACCTACTGATTTTCTTTAAAAAGGTAATGCTTTCAATTGCAAGGTCTGGGAATGCAGTTATTATCGGCAGAGGCAGTTTTGTCAGCCTTGGTAAGTATGCGGATGTTCTGGATGTAATGATTTATGCTCCCTTAGATATAAGAATCAAAGCTATTATGGAAATAAGAGGAATTTCAGACCCGGCAAAAGCTGAGAGTTATATAATAAATAAAGAAAAAATACGCCAATCCTTTATTGAGAAGACTTATAATGTAAAATGGGACCAGGTTGATAATTTCGATATGACTTTCAATACCGGAAAACTTAATCCTGAGCTCGTAACTGATACAATTGTTATGGCAGCAAAAGATCTTGAAAATAAAAAGACAGTTCTTTCAGGATTACTTGTGTCTGATATTGAAGCAGATAAAGTTCTTGATGATACAGTTAAAAGTATTCTTGGAAAATAATATTTTAAGTCTTTTTCTATTCCAAAAATAATTATCAATAAATTAATTTAAATAAAAAATTAAAAAATGAGCACCTGTAAGATATGGGTGCTCATTTTTAAAGTATAAAGTCATCATAGAAGAATAGAAAAATAACAGGTAAAACGATAAAGAATAACCGATTAAATTTTATTGCCGGCCAGGCAAAGAACTAATTTAAAATCATTTTTTATAATTAGAAAAAATTTTACAGTATAAAAATAAAAGAAATTAATATTAATTTCCTCTTACTGTTTTAAATATTCGAGCATTCTGTTCGTGATTAATTTCAACTGTTCCTCAAGAGAGATATCGGCAATATTATCACCTTTTTGAAATCCATAGTCTCCAAATTGGGAATGATTACCTCCTTTTATTATGTAGAATTCTGTATTTTTAGGCAAATTTACACTTGTTTTATCAAGTTTTTCTTTATCAATGCCCATATCTTTTGATCCAATAATAGATATTACTTTCCCTGTATATGCAGACAAGTCATCAGCTGAATATGAAGCCAATAATATGAGCCCATCAATTATCTCTCGATTTTTGCTTGTGTAATTTGCCGCCATAGAACCGCCAAGGGAGTGGCCGGCCATATACCACTTGGAAATGTCGGGATTATTTTTTATGATCATATCTGCCTTATTTATGCCAAAGAAAGCCATATTAAAAGGCATTTTAGGTATAAATACAGTATAGCCGTTATCAGCAAGAATTTTTGCCTCCACACTGTACGCCGAGACATCTACTTTTGCGCCCTGGTAAAGAATAATTCCTGTCCCGTTAGGCATTGAGGGGATAAAATTAATGCCATTATCCATAACAACTGTAACGTTTTTATCAGAAACCATATTAGCTTTTGCCAGGTCTTTTGAATCATAAGTTCCTGTACTTAAATAAATCAGGCTTATGCTTATTAACGCTACAAGAACTATGGAAAAAACTATAAAAATCTTTTTTCTTTTTTTCATGTGCCACCATTCTGTTTTCTTTAATGAATAATGCAATTATGGATGATCTATTTAAAATTATATTATTCCAATGATAAGCCATATAGCTATTTAGCTGATAATGACTGGCCAGAGATGTGAAGTTTTCAAACATTTTTTAAGAAATTTAATAAGTTCAAGTAATTATTTATTTATTAAATATTACTAATAATTTTATATTTATTACAGGATTTTTTATTGACATCTAACTACTAAGTGGTATTATATAGTGGTAATAAGTAATACATAGTAGATGGAAGGCTGCAATAAATGGAAAATTTAACAGAAATGTTTAAAGGTATTTTAGAAGGCTGTGTGCTTGAAATCATTGGCCGGGAAGAAACCTATGGTTATGCGATTACCAAGAAACTAAATACCCTTGGATTTGAAGATGTTGCTGAAGGAACAGTGTACACGATTTTGCTTCGTCTTGAAAAGAACAAACTTGTAAATATTGAAAAAAAGTCATCTGAAATCGGACCGCTGAGGAAGTTCTATACACTTAATAATGCCGGAGAAAAGGAACTTTTATTGTTCTGGGATAGATGGCGTTTTGTCTCATTAAAAATTAATGAATTAAAGGAGAACTTTAATGCCAAATAAAATATTTTCAACTTTAAGACTTTGGAGACAGGAAAAAATTGATTATAAAGTTTATAAAAAACGAATTCAGGCTCTGCCACAGGATTATCAAATTGTTTTTAAAGAAATTGAGGCGTTCATGTGGAATTTTGCATCAGGTGACGGCAGAGGCATGATGAATGTTCTTACGGATATACTTGAATTGTTTGAATCAGGAGCACACGAAGGCAAAACCCTAATCAGTATTGTGGGAGATAATGTCAGTGATTTTTGTGATGGAATTCTTAAAGAAGTTGAGTCCCAGACATGGACGGGCATAAAGAAAGAAATGCT
>CAYNMO010000025.1:0-8427 GCA_964398155.1 uncultured Actinomycetota bacterium
GACTTTCCCCGGAAATATTTTTGCCGGAATGTTTGGTTTTAAGATTAAAGAATATTTTTTAGTTGAGGATTCTGTTGCAAGAGAACCGGTTAAAGTTCAGTTTACTCAGCAGAAATAGAATAAATATAAAAAACGATCTGTGAGAATTAATAAATGTATCAGAATATTGCCGCTAACAAGGCAAAATCAGTATTTACCATTATATTTTTTGTTTTATTTATTGCAGCTGTTGGTTATTTTATAGGTTATATCTTTGATTACAGATATGGCGTTGGCAGTAATTTTTCTTTATTAATTCTTGTTATTGCTTTTATAATCGCCCTTATAACCAGTTTTACAGGTTATTATTACAGCGACAGGATTGTGCTTCAGATTTCCGGAGCTCATCCAATAGAAAAAGACAATGATATCAGCGTTAATTATATGGTCGAGGGGCTCTCAATTGCTGCAGGGATTCCGATGCCAAAAGTATATGTAATTGAGGAAAGCGGAATGAATGCATTTGCGACCGGAAGAAATCCCCAAAAAGGAGTCGTAGTTTTAACTCGTGGAATAATAAATGGCTTAAACGATGAAGAACTAAAGGGTGTAATATCACATGAACTTTCACATATAAAGAATTATGATATTTTACTGGGGACCGTAATTGTTATTTTTGTTGGCATGCTTTCAATAGCCAGCAATATAATGCTTAGAAGTTTTTTCTTTGGGGGAGGCAGACGCAGATCAAATGACCGCAGTGGCGGAGGCGGAGGTATTTTTGGACTTGTAATATTTATTATAGGGCTTGTCCTGATTCTGGTATCTCCCTTAATAGGTACGCTTATAAGAATGGCCATAAGCAGAAACAGGGAATTTTTGGCAGACAGCAATGGAGCCCTGATTTCAAGATATCCTGCAGGTCTTGCCAATGCCTTAAGAAAATTAAACAATTTTAGTGCTGTAGAAAGTGCCAGAAGCGCAACTTCTCATATGTTTATAGCGGATCCTTTAACTAAAAAAAACAGACCTGTTCTTTCGGGTCTCTTTAGCACTCATCCGCCAATTGAAGAAAGAATAAAAAGGCTGGATGAAATGTCACTTGGAATTGGAATTAAAAATTAATAGACAGTAAAAATTAATAGACAGGAAGGGATTTTAAAAAATGGAAAAAGGTACTTTAAAACTAAAAACCGGTCTGGCAGAAATGCTCAAGGGCGGAGTTATTATGGATGTTACCAATACTGAGCAGGCAAAAATAGCCGAAGAAGCCGGAGCTGTTTCAGTTATGGCCCTGGAAAGAATACCTGCAGACATAAGAGCAGCGGGCGGAGTTGCAAGAATGACTGATCCTGAAATAATTCTAAAAATAATGGACTGCGTAACCATTCCTGTAATGGCCAAATGCAGGATAGGTCATTTTGCAGAAGCACAGATACTTGAATCTCTTGGAATTGACTACATAGATGAAAGTGAAGTACTGACCCCTGCTGATGAAAGATATCATGTAAACAAATGGAATTTCAAGGTTCCTTTTGTCTGCGGCGCAACAAACCTTGGTGAAGCATTAAGAAGAATAGGTGAGGGTGCTGCAATGATAAGGACCAAAGGTGAACCAGGAACAGGCAATGTTGTTGAAGCTGTCAGACATATGAGGACTATAAGGGACGATATTAAAAGAATTGCCTCCCTTCCAAAAGAAGAGCTCATGACTGCTGCAAAAGAAATGGGTGCACCATATGAACTGATTCTTATTGTAAATGAAACAGGAAAACTTCCGGTGGTTAATTTTTCGGCAGGTGGAATATCGACACCGGCTGACGCATCTTTAATAATGCAGCTTGGCGCAGACGGGCTTTTTGTTGGTTCCGGTATATTCAAGGCTGAAAATCCCCTAAAAATGGCAAAGGCCATTGTAGAGGCGACTACTCATTTTAAAAATTCTGAAGTACTGGCAAGAGTCTCCAAAGGCCTGGGAAACGCAATGTATGGAATGGAGCTTTCTGAAATACCAAAAGAAGAGATGCGCTCTGCAAGAGGCTGGTAATTATAAAATAAAAGGTAAAAGATGATTAAAATAGGTGTTCTGGCTCTGCAGGGGGCATTCAGGGAGCATATAAGTTCCATTAAAAAATGTGAGGATGATGCTGCTGAAATCAAGTTTCCTGATCAGCTTAAGGGAGTTGACGGTCTTATAATTCCCGGCGGCGAAAGTACAACAATGAACAAGCTGATTAAAAAATATAATTTTAATATTTATCTGGATGAGTTTTTTAAGTCAGGAAAAGCTATTTACGGTACCTGTGCAGGACTTATTTTAATTGCAAAAAAAGTAGCAAACGAGGATTTTGGTCTTGGATATATAGATATTGATGTATCAAGAAATTCATACGGCAGACAGATTGAGAGTTTTGAAGAGTATGTTACCGTCGATTTTGACAAGAGCGAAAAATTTAAAGCAATTTTTATAAGAGCTCCTAAAATATTAAGAGTTGGACCGGATGTTGATATATTGTCTATAATTAAAGATAATGTAATTCTGGCAAGACAGAAAAATGTACTGGCTAGTACTTTTCATCCTGAGCTTCAGGATGACATGAGGATTCATAAATATTTTCTAAAAATGATTGAAAAATTATAACAAGGGAGAATTATTATGTCCGGTCATTCAAAATGGCATTCAATAAAGCACAAAAAAGCAATTGCTGATGCAAAAAGAGGTAATATTTTTGGAAAACTGTCAAGGATGATTTCGGTTGCGGCTAGGGAAGGCGGAAGCGGGGATCCGGGCAATAATAACGGTCTTGCAAACGCCATAGCAAAAGCAAAAGAATACAATCTTCCGCAGGATAATATTGAAAGAGCAATAAAAAAAGGTACTGGTGAAATGGCCGGTGTCAAGTTTGAGCACATGACCTATGAAGGTTATGGCCCCGGAGGAATCGCTATAATGGTGGATATAACTACTGAAAACAAAAACAGAACTGCTGCTGACATTAGAAGCATTTTTTCAAAAAGCGGCGGAGGTCTTGGCGAATCAGGCTGTGTTGCCTGGATGTTTGACAGAAAAGGCATAATTACAGTAAACAAGGAATCAGTAAAGGATTATGATGATTTTATGCTTAAATCCATTGACAGCGGTGCTGAAGATATCGAGGAGGCAGAAGATTCATATGAAATTAAAGTTGAACCTGTGCACCTCAATGAGGTTAAAAACAATCTGGTAAGCAATGGTATTGTTGTAAAATTTACTGATATTCTTCTTATACCAAAATCAACAATAAAATTATCAAAGAATGAAACACAAAAAGCATTAAAGATAATAAATGCTCTTGATGATTATGATGATGTTGAAAATGTTTACGCTAATCTTGAAATAGAAGACGCCTTGCTTGAAGAAATAGAGTCTTGATAATTTTTTAAAACAAATGCAGCAGGAAAGCAAAAGAATATTAGGAATAGACCCCGGTCTCGCGACAACCGGAATCTGTGTTATTGAGAGTTCTTCCGGCGGAGCTTACAGGACTATATACTGCGGTAGTATTGAAACATTAAAAGACAAAAGGATCGAACAAAGACTTTCAGAAATTTATTCTTCTGTAAATGATGTTATATCAAGATTCAAACCTGAGTGTCTTGCAATTGAAGAGATTTTTTTTAGCACCAATGCCAAATCAGTTATAAATGTCGGTCAGGCCAGGGGAGTAGTTCTTCTATGTGCTGACAATAACAATTTAAGTGTATTTGAATACACCCCTCTCGAAGTCAAACAGGCCATTGTTGGTTATGGGAGGGCGACAAAAGACCAGATAAAATACATGGTCAAAATATTACTGAAGGTAAACGAAGACGATTTTCCAAAAAATGATGATGCATGGCACAGTCTTGCAATTGCCATATGTCATGCAAACAGCAGCAGATTTAATGAAAATATTAAGAGATGAATTTTCGTAACAGATTTTTTATTAACCGGTATATTTGCTGTACACAATATTCAATATTTAAATTAAAATTATTTTATGATTTCAAGACTAAGAGGCAAACTGGTATTTAAAAGTGTGTCAAAAATCATTCTGGATGTTTCCGGAGTTGGTTTTGTTTTTTTGATATCTTCAAGAATATTTGAAAAACTTCCTGATTTAAACAATGATTTTACAATTGATACTTATATGCATGTTAGGGAAGACGAAGTTCTTCTTGTGGGTTTTTCAAACCAGAAGGAAAAAGAACTTTTCTTAAAAATTATCAGCGTATCCGGAGTTTCAATAAAAATAGCGCTTGTCATTTTTTCGTTTTACAGTGCTGATGAACTGAGCAGGATTATAGTAAACGGGGAGTCAGAGATGTTAAGAAGAGTTCCAGGGATTGGCGGCAAACTCAGTGAGAGAATAATACTGGAATTAAAAGGTAAAATTACTGAAGAGATCAGCGAAAAAGAAGAGCTATCAACAGGTAATATTAAAATCACTGAGATAAGAGATGCGCTAAAAAGCCTGGGTTATACTAATAATGAAATTCAGCAAATGCTCCAAAAAATAGGCAGGAAATTTATCGAAGATGCGGGTATTGAAGATATTTTAAAAGCTGCCTTAAAGGAGGCCTGAAATCACTAAAAAAGAAAGTAAAAAAACATTTATCTGCGCAGATGAGTCATTCGAAAGTGAAGTTGATGTTAAATTAAAAGTTGAAGATATTGAGCTTGATAAAAGCTTAAGGCCAAAATATATTTCTGAATTTATAGGTCAAAAAAAAATTATTGAAAATTTATCCATATTTATAGATTCTGCAAGAAAGAGAAATGAGCCGTTGGATCATGTACTGCTTTCCGGGCCGCCAGGACTTGGGAAAACATGCCTGGCTGAAATTATTGCCAATGAAATCGGAGTCAGTTTCAAAATAACGTCAGGCCCAGCTATTGAAAGAACGGGCGACCTGGCGGCAATTCTTACCAACCTTGAGAAATTTGATGTGCTTTTTATTGATGAAATGCACAGGCTTAACAAAACAGTTGAAGAAATATTATACCCTGCTATGGAGGATTATAAGCTCGATATTATAATCGGCAAAGGACCTTCAGCCAAATCCATAAGAATTGATATTTCACCTTTTACTATTATAGGCGCCACGACGAGAACAGGGCTTCTTGCTTCGCCTTTAAGAGACAGGTTCGGTGTTAACTTAAGGCTTGATTATTATGACGCGCAGGATCTTGTAAAGATAATTCTAAGATCAGCAAAGATATTAGGTGTAACCATTGACAGCGAAGGTGCTGCCACTATTGCAAGAAGATCAAGGGGAACTCCAAGAATTGCAAACCGTCTTCTTAAAAGAGTAAGAGATCATGCAATTTCTTCAGGAGATGGAAGTATTGATCTTAAAACAGCCGATATGGCATTAACCAAAATGGATATTGATACTCTCGGTCTGGATGTTATTGATAAAAAAATTTTGGATACTATAATAAAAAAATTTGACGGAGGTCCTGTCGGAGTCGGAACTATAGCCATTTCCATTGGAGAAGAGGTTAATACAATCGAAGATGTTTATGAGCCTTACCTTGTTCAGATAGGTTTTATCAAGAGAACACCAAAGGGAAGAATGGCAACTGAACTTGCGTACAGGCATATTCAAGTCAATAAACCCGCCAAAAATGAAAGCCTTTTTTAAACTTAAATTATGGATTTAAACTTATTTGATTATATTCTGCCCCCTAGATTAATTGCCCAGACGCCATTAATGAGTCGGGACAATTCAAGACTTCTGATACTGGATAAAAAAAACGGAGACATAAAGCACGACTTTTTTTATAATATCGCCGATTATCTGGACAGTAAAGATGTACTTGTCATTAATGATTCCAAAGTAATAAATGCAAGAATTTTTGGTATCAAGGAGAAAACAGGAGCAAAAATTGAGTGTTTTATACTTGAAAAAAAGAAAAATAATAATTTTATTGCACTTTTAAGACCTTATAAAAAAGTAAAAACAGGCAGCAGAATTTTTTTAAATAAAGAAGAAAGTGCTTATTTTGATGTAATTGAAAAATCAGAAGCAGGCAAAGCATTAATTAATTTCAATATCTGCGCTGATGAGGTTTTTAAAAAATACGGCCAGATGCCGCTGCCTCCCTATATCAGGAGCAGGAATTTTGACAATTCTTTTTATCAGACGGTTTATGCTAAAAAAGAAGGATCGGCCGCTGCCCCGACAGCCGGTTTGCATTTTACAAAGGAACTTATTGAAAAAATAAAAGAAAAGGGTGTCATCTTTGCCAAAGTAAATCTTGAAATAGGTCTGGACACTTTTAAACCTATAACCGAAGAAAATATAAAAGAACATAAAATACACTCCGAAAAATATAATATTACAGAAAGCAATGCCAGGAAAATACTGGATGCCAAAGCTGCTGGAGGAAGAGTAATTGCCGTTGGAACCACTTCTACAAGAGTTCTTGAAACTGTGGCTTCTGTTTATGGAAAGATAAAGAATTCCAAAGGAAGAAGCAGTCTTTACATATATCCAGGATATGAATTTAAAATAACAGATGCTCTTATAACCAATTTTCATCTTCCAAAATCAACTTTACTGGTTATGGTGAGCACATTTGCCGGAAGAGAAAACATACTGAATGCATACGAAAGTGCCATTAAAAATAATTACAGATTTTTTAGCTTCGGGGACTGCATGCTTATTAAATAGTTTTTTGATAAACAATTAGCTAAAATGGTCTATTCAAGAAAATTACAAGCTTATTTTTAAGCAAATAATTAGATAGAAACTGAGTTATTCACCAGGAATTAAATAATTTTTTAATAACACTAAAAGATATATTATGGAATATTTTAAGGTATTAAAACAGGACAGCAAATCAGGGGCAAGAATAGGAAAAATAACAACATCAAAGAATGTTATTTATACTCCGGTATTTATGCCTGTAGGAACCAAAGCAACAGTAAAAGCTGTTCTAAATGAACAACTTGAAGAAATGGGCTGTAATATTTTACTTTCAAATCTTTATCACCTGTATTTATCACCGGGAATTGAGCTTTTAAAGAAAGCAGGAGGGCTTCACAAGTTCTCAAACTGGAAAAAAAGTATTCTGACAGACAGTGGAGGTTTTCAGGTTTTTAGTCTGAGCGGAGCCAGGAAAATACTGGATGATGGGGTTGAATTCAAATCTATTATTGATGGTTCAGCACATCTTTTTACTCCTGAAAAAGTAGTGCAGATGCAGATGGATATAGGGTCAGATATCATGATGGTGCTGGATGAATGCAGCACTTTTGATGCCCCCGAAAAAGTTATTACTGAAGCAGCAAAAAGAACATTAAAATGGGCAAGACTTTTCATGGATGAGCTAAATAAACACGATGAAAACCAGGTTTCAAGACTTTTTGGAATAGTTCAGGGTGGTTTTAATAAAAATTTAAGAAAATACTGCGCCGAGTCAATTTCGGAGCTCGGTTTTAGCGGTATTGCTTTGGGAGGCTTAAGCGTTGGTGAAAACAGAAGCCTGACAGTCGAGATGATCGCTCATACCGTTAATTTTGTAGACAGGAAAAAGCCGCTGTACGTTATGGGGCTTGGAGATCCCATAGGTATTCTCGAGGCCATAAACTGCGGAATTGACATGTTTGACTGTGTGCTGCCGACAAGGATATCAAGAAATGGAACTGCATTTACAAGGTCTGGGAAAATAAACATAAAAAATGCCGGATTCAGTGATGATTTTACTCCTTTGGATGAGTTTTGCAGCTGCTACACATGTAGAAATTATACAAAATCATATTTAAGGCACTTGTTTAAAAGCAGGGAAATATTGTCAAGCATACTGCTTTCCATTCATAATCTGTTTTTTCTTTTTGATCTTGTAAAAGACAGCAGAAATGCCATTGCAGCCGATAGTTTTACGGATTTTAAGAAAACTTTTTTGAAAAATTACAAAACAAATAGTTTTTAGGATTTATACTCAAAAAAGTATTTAATTTTAAAAAACTATATCTTTATTTTCAAGACCAGCAAAATAAATTAAATAGTATTTGCAAAAAATAGAAAAATGTTAATAATGGATATATTTGCAAAAAAATATTTGCAGATTAATACTTTTAAAATAGTTTATTTTAGAAAATAAGGTGAAAATTATGAAAAATATTAGAAATAGCAAATGGAGCAAAATAATTATAATTACAGTTATAGCAATTGCGATTATACTTATCGGAATAGTTGCTTCAGGATGTAATCTGCTTGTTCCAACCGCAGCAGGCGGAAGTACTACTGTTGCCACCAATGCAGACGGAACCGTAGTTCAGCCGTCTTTTCTTGCAAAATACGGAACATGGATCTGGCTTGTAGTTTTAGTTGTAGCTTTTTATTTCCTTCTTATCAGACCTCAAAGAACAAGAGCAAAAACACAGCAGGATTTGCTTGGTAATCTTCAGAGAGGGGACG
>CAYNMO010000025.1:8437-17375 GCA_964398155.1 uncultured Actinomycetota bacterium
AAGTAAAAGATGTAACCGGAGACTCTCTTATTATAACAATTTCAAGCGGTGTAGATGTTAAAATAACAAAAAGCGCAGTTGCAAAAAAATTAACTCAGGACGTTTCAGCATCTTCAAATAATTTAAAAAAATAACTTTTTCAATATGAGAAAAAATAAATTAAACATAGTAACAGTACTTGTTTTTGCGGTAATTGTCGGTTTGGCAATATGGAGTATTTTATCTTTTCCAATTAAGCTTGGACTTGACCTTAAGGGCGGGACACAGGTAATTTTAAAGGCTACGCAGATTCCAAAGGCCGGTGATGCTACTGCTACTACTGTTGATCCTAATGCAGCAGCAGGTAATGCAAGTTCAGAGGCAATCGATAAAGCAATGCTTATAATGTTAAACAGAATTGATAAACTTGGCATTTCTGAACCACTTATTACAAAAGATTTCTCAAGCAATATCGTAGTTCAGCTGCCAGGTGTTGATAATCCGGATAAAGCTGTTGAAGTAATCGGTCAGACTGCTCAGTTGGAATTCAGAATAGTCACAGGCTATGATGCTCAGAATAAAGAAATACTGGGACCAGTTCTGCTTACAGGTGACAAAATTACCAATGCAAAAGCAGGTTATGACAGCAATGGCCAGGTAGTTGTTCAGTTTAGTTTTAACTCTGAAGGTGCAACGGAATTTGCAAAAATTACGAGGGAAAATATCGGCAATCAGCTTGCAATAGTGCTTGATGGTCAGGTAAAATCAGCACCCGTAATAAGATCAGAGATTTCAGACAGCGGAGTAATTGAGAGTATCGGCAGCCTTCAGGAAGCAAAAGATATTGCTCTTGTACTGCAAACCGGAGCCCTTCCTGTTAATCTGGAGATTCAGGAAGTCAGAACCATAGGACCAACTTTAGGACAGGATTCACTGCGACAGAGCCTTCTTGCAGGTGCAATAGGGTTTTTGCTTGTTGTTATTTATATGCTTGTGATGTATCGAGGACTGGGTCTTATTTCTGTAATTGGTCTTATGAGTTATATAGCTTTGTTCTGGGGTGTTCTTTCAGGTTTAAGAACTCCAATAACACTTCCCGGAATTGCAGGTCTTATTTTAACAATAGGTATTGCTGTTGACGCCAATGTTTTGATTTTTGCCAGAATCAAGGAAGAAATGGCAAAAAAAAAAAAAAAAATTATAGCCTTCAGGGAAGGTTTTAAAAATGCATTAAAAGCTATAATTGATTCAAATATTACAACCTTAATAACGGCAGCAGCTTTATACAGGTTCGGAACAGGTCCAATAAGAGGATTTGCAGTTACTTTAGCCATAGGTATATTGATCAGCATGTTTACGGCAATAGTTTTAACAAGATCAATCTTATTTTTGATGGTTAATACAAGAGTTATGTCACCAAAATTTATCGGGGTTAAAATACCTAAAACTCAGAATCAGAAGGAGCATTAGTTGGCTATCGAAAAACAGGTTATGACCGACAGGTCGTCATATAAGTTTGATTTTATCGGAAAAAGAAAAATATGGTTTATTTTTTCAACTTTGTTAATTCTTGCAAGCATAGTTCTTTTTTTGGTAAGAGGTTTTAGTCTGGGATGGGAAAAAAGCTTTAATTTCGGAATTGACTTTCTTGGTGGAAACCTGTTGGAAGTCAAGTTTAAGCAGGATGTTCCCATAGAGCAGCTGCGAAAAGTTATGGAAGATGCCGGATATGGCAATTCCATTCTTCAAAGTACTTCAACAAGCCAGTATGTTATAAGAACTGTGCCGATAGACGTTGCTGAAAAAACAAAAATACTTGATGCTCTGGATAAAAGCATAGGTATTGAAAGACCCCTGGTTCAGGACAGGCAGGTAGCTGCCGGTTTTTCCCAGCAGATAACAAAATTTGCACTTATTGCTGTAGCAATAAGCCTTGCAGGTATTCTTATTTATATATGGATAAGATTTGAAGTAAGATTTGCTATTGTTGCCATAATTGAACTTCTTCATGATCTTCTTATTTTACTCGGGTTTTATGCAATAACTTACAGAGAGTTTAATACAACTTCTATTGCGGTAATATTAACCATACTGGGGTACTCCCTCAGTGATACTATTATTATTTTTGACAGGGTGCGTGAAGAGCTTAGACTCACCAAGAAAGACAGATTCTTTGACGTTGTAAATTATTCAATAAATAAGACACTTATAAGATCAATTGGTACAGCTGCAACAACATTATTTCCGATAATTGTTTTGCTTATAATTGGAAATGAGACATTAAAAGATTTCGCCTTTGGTCTTTTTATAGGAATTCTTGCCGGAAGTTATTCCTCCGTATTTATTGGAAGCCCGCTTCTTATAGTTTGGAATAATAGATTTCCAAAATATAAAAAATAATATGCAGGAATTGCCTGAATATTGGACAGCTAAAAATCAAAACGCGGATTTTAAATTTTTAGCTGTTGAACTTTCTTCAGAATTAAGAAATGAGGTTTTTTCATTTCTTAAAAATACTGATTACTTCAATAAAGTAAATCCAAACAAATCCTTAAAAACCTCTGATACAGGGGAATTTGAAAGTATTATATCAGCTTTTCTATATATCCTTGTATGCAGTGGATATGATTCAATAGAAAAAATAGCTGCTTTTTTAGGCTCAAATGATGCTGATATATTTATTAAGTCTTTAACAGTTTATTCTTCCATATCTATATTTATTCTTTTAAACAGCGGATATTGTAAAATTGAGCAGTTAAATAATTTTTTTAACAACAATGAGGTGGATTTACCAAATAAATTTCTTTTGGAATTTAGTGAAATTTATTTAAAAATTCTTTCAATACGCGGAATCAATACTCTGGAAAAAATAGACTCCTTTCTTAAATTTCCCAAAGGAAAAGATTTTCGTGATCCCCTTAAGCTTCCAAACATGGAGTCTGCTGTAAACAGGATGCTCAGAGCGGCAGGATGTAAAGAAACTGTACTTATTTTTGGAGATTACGACGCAGATGGCATAATAAGCACAGTTCTGCTTTATGATTTTTTAAAAAAAATTGGCATTAATGTACTGTGTAATATTCCTGACAGAGCTAATGATGGTTATGATATAAACCTGAAATACATAAATAAAATAAAGAAAAATAATCCTGAAATTACATTAATTGTATGTGTTGATTGCGGTTCAAACTCATGTGAGGTAAAAGAAAATTTTTATAAAGATTATCCGGATCTGGATATTTTAGTATGTGATCACCATAAGATTACTGAAAAATCATCCGATACGCTTACGGATAAAAACAGATTTATCGTAGTTAATCCACAGGACCAGACCTCTGAATATAATTTTAAATATCTGAGTGGCGCAGGGGTAACCTTTAAATTTATTCAGGCTGTAGCTTCCAGAATAGAAAATAAAAATTTAATTTTTGAAAAAAGCTATCTTACTGGTCTCCTTGATCTTGTTGCTATTTCTACAATAGCAGACCTTATGCCGTTAATTGACGAAAACAGAATGCTGGTTAAAAAAGGGCTTTCTGTCTTAAAGAATACAAAAAATCCAGGATTAATGACATTGTTAAAATCTGTGCTGCCAGATAAAATAAATTCCGAAGAAGAAATTAATACATATGATGTCGGTTATATAATAGCTCCCAGATTAAACGCACCCGGCAGACTTGGTGATCCTGATAAAAATATACTTGAAAATGAAATGTATTTTGACCATACCGATGATGAAAAGTCAGCTGATCAGTCAGATGCTCAAAAAATACTGGATTTTAAAGTTAAAGAAAAAAGTTTTAATCTTTTGACATATCAGCAAGTTGAAAATACGCAGCATATTGCAGAAATCAATGAACTTGTTGATGAGATAAATCAGTTAAATGAAAAAAGGAAAGAAAATCAGGCTGAAATGCTAAAAACGATTCTAAGCAATAAAGATTACGATTTTGAAAATATTGTCACCAGGCAGAAAATATTTATTGAAAAATCTGATCAGTGGAGCGAAGGACTTTTAGGTATAGTTGCTTCTGATCTGGTTAAAAAATTAAATATTCCCGTGATTCTCTTTAAAGAAGACAAAGAAAAATACAAGGGATCGGGAAGAAGTATTGAAGATTTTGATTTATTTGAAAACCTTAACAGTGTCAGCCGGTATTTTGAAAAGTTTGGGGGTCATAAAATGGCTTGCGGGCTTACCATAAAAACTGACCATACAAGCATAGATAAAAAAGGTAAAATTTGTGACAACTACAGTAATTTTAAAAAAGAGATGGTAAAGATAGCTAAAAAAAAGCTATCTGGACACAGAATTGAAAAAAAATATTATTACGATATGGAAATTGATTTTTCTGAGTTAAAACCTTCTTTCACTAAAGAACTAAAACTTATGGAGCCTTTTGGAATCGGAAATGCCCGACCTGTTTTTTTAATAAGAGACTGCATTATAAAAAAAGTAAATTTTTCAAAGAATGCAAAACATGCAATTCTTCAAATCAGAAACCAGGGCTCTTATAAAAAAGCATTAATCTTTAATATAAATACAAAAACAGCTGAAGATTTAAATAAATTTACAGTAAGCACACCTGTCTCATTAATATGCAACATAGAAGAGAACAAGTATGAAAAAAATATTTATCCTCAAGCCTCTTCTTTACAATTATTAATTTTGGATTTATTTTATAAAATAGATTCTTAATAATTTTGTATTTAATTTTTTAATTTTGTTTAAACTTTGAATTGAGATAAAACAACTATGCCAGAACAGACTGAAAATAATAAAGAAGCCATAAGTATTTCAGAGTCAGAAAACACTGACATAGATAAAAATTTTGCTGAACTCATGGCTTCTATAAGTTCTTATAATCCAAAAGCTGATATAGCTTTAATCCAAAAAGCTTTTCTTACGGCAAAAAAGTACCATGAAACCCAGTTTAGAAAATCAGGTGAGCCTTTTATCATGCATCCTATTGAAGTCGCAAAGATACTGATCAGGCATCAATAATTGCTGCAATTCTTCATGATCTTGTGGAAGATACCGATTTCTCGATAGAAAAAGTCAAAGAAGAGTTTGGGGAAGAAATTGCAAATATCATCAATGGTGTTACCAAGCTTGAAAAAATTATTTTTCACTCTATAGAAGAAAGACAAGTCGAAAATCTTAGGAAAATGATTATAGCAATGTCAGAAGATGTAAGAATAATTATAGTAAAGCTTGCTGACAGACTTCACAACATGAGGACACTTTCTTCTCTAAGCAAAGAGAAAATACAGTTAAAATCATTGGAAACTCTCGAAGTTTATGCACCAATTGCTCACAGACTTGGAATTTCTCAAATTAAATCTGAGCTCGAAGACTTAAGTTTTAAATTTCTTTATCCCCGGCAGTATGTCAAAATAAAAAAAATGTTAAACGAGAAAGTCGAAGAAAGAAAGGAGCTTATTGATGAGGCAATTGAGACCGTAAAAGAAAAATTAAATGAAGTGGGGATAGCAACGGAAATAAGCGGAAGAGTCAAGAACTATTATAGTATTTATAACAAGATTACTATTCAGAATAAAACGCTTGAAAACATTTATGATCTTATTGCCATAAGAATAATAGTAAATGATGTGAAAAGCTGTTATGGCGTTCTTGGAATTATCCATTCAATCTGGAAGCCTGTCCCAGGCAGATTCAAGGACTATATTGCAAATCCTAAATTTAATATGTATCAGTCTCTTCATACCACCGTTATTGGCAAAAAAGGTATTCCTGTTGAAATTCAGATAAGAACTGTTGAAATGCACAAGATATCTGAATATGGTATTGCTGCTCATTATAAATACAAAGAAGGCGATATCAAACCGGATGAATTTGACAAGAGGATTGCATGGATCAGACAGCTCCTGGACTGGCAGAAAGAGTTAAAGAGTCCTCAGGATTATATGGAGTCATTAAAACTTGATTTATTTGAAGATGAAGTCTTTGTGTTTACTCCAAAAGGGAAAGTAGTAAATCTGCCCCGAAAATCAACTGTTATAGACTTTGCATATGCGATACATACCGATATCGGCCAGAACTGTATAGGAGCAAAAATAAATTCACAAATGGTTCCTATAGAAACTTCTCTTGAAAACGGAGACATAGTCGAAATTATTGTTTCAAAAACACCAAAAGGACCAAGCAGAGACTGGCTTAACATAGTCAAGACCGCAAAAGCCATAAACAAGATCAAGCAATGGTTTAGCAGGGAAGAAAGGCACGAATCATTAAATGCAGGCAAGGAAATAATGCTTAAGATCTTAAGAAAAAATGGGCTTTCATTTAAAACTGTCAACCTCGATGTTTTTGAAGATGTTGCAAAAGAAATGAATTTTGAAAAAGCTGAGACTTTGTTTAGAAATATAGGAACGCATAAGGTTTCCGCTCATCAGGTTTTTACTAAAATTCTTAAAAAATTAAACCAGCAGGACGAAATTCCAAAAGAAATGACTCTTGATGATATTCGTCAAAAAGAGCAGGTAAGGAAACCAGGCACCGGAGTTATAGTAAAAGGTATGGAGGGCGTCCTTGTTTTTATGGCAAAGTGCTGCAATCCTGTTCCGGGAGATAAGATAACAGGCTATATTACAAGAGGAAGAGGCATTTCTGTTCACAGAGAAGACTGTACTAATTTAAAGAATTTATTGCAGGAGGAGCAGTCAAGAATAATTGAAGTCAGCTGGGATAAAAATGCACCATTGAAATTTAATGTTGAAATTGAAATTGAGGCTTTGGACAGAACCAAGCTTTTAAAGGATATTACAAATCTTATCAGCGAGTATGATTTAAATATTGTGTCTGCTACAGGAGGCACACAGAGAAAAAATGGCTTTGCGAAGTTTAAATTTACAATTGAGGTATCAAATAAATATATTTTAAAGGATGTCATTAATAATTTAAGGAATATAGATTCTGTTTATGATGTTTACAGAGTTCTTCCCAGAGGATAATTAAATGGAAATAAAGAAATTTGTTTTAAAGTTTCTGGATGTAAACTGCTATCTGGTTAAATATAATAATTATAATTTTTTAATAGATCCAGGTTCGGAATTTAAAAGAATAAAGGAATATATTATAAAAAACAATATAAAATTGGATTTTATAATTAATACACATGCTCACTACGATCACTTTGGAGCAGCTATAGATTTGATGAAAGAATTTGATGTTCCGTTTTATATGCATGAAAATGAATCTGAAATTATGGCAGATTCTAAGAAAAATTTGTCTTCTCTTTTAAGTTCAGGTAATTTATTATTACAAACCTGTACATTAATAAGCGGAGACATTGTTGAAAATTTTTTAAAAACTGGCATTAAAATAATGAATTTTGCAGGACATACGCCAGGAAGCATTATAATAAAGGTTGAAGATAATCTTTTTACAGGAGATATTCTTTTTAAAGGATCTGTTGGAAGAACTGACCTGCCAGGTGGGAACAACCGAAAGATGAAGGACTCTTTAAAAATAATTAAATCTTTTGATAAAAAATTAAAGATATTTCCGGGTCACGGTCCTGAAAGCAATATGGAAGAAGAACTTGAAAATAATTATTACCTTGAGTAACAGGTTTAATTATTTGTATTTATTTTAAAGATGCTATTAAAATTTATTATCAATATTTTTTAGTTAAGGATGGTCGCATTGATCTATAATTCACCCAGAGGTACATATGATTATTACGGGGAAAACATAAAGTATATTGATTTTATCAATAAATCATCAAGGGATTTATTTAAATTATACAATTACAGGGAAATGATTACCCCTCATTTTGAACATACTGAAGTCTTTTCAAGAGGTATAGGCGAGAATTCTGATATTGTAAAAAAAGAGATGTTTACATTTGAAGACAAAAAAAACAGATCACTCACATTAAGACCGGAAGGTACTGCATCAATAGTAAGAGCAGTAATTGAAAGAAAACTTTTCGGGGAAAATCTTCCTTTAAAATATTTTTATATAGGCAGCATGTTCAGATATGAAAGACCTCAAAAGGGAAGGATGAGGGAATTCACACAAGTCGGAGTTGAGGCGATAGGCAGTGATAATCCGGCAATTGATGCTGAAGTGATATGGCTCTTGGGTAATCTTTTTAAAAATCTTGGTTTTAAAAATCTTGAACTTTCCATTAACAGTATAGGCTGCACTGAATGCAGAAAAGATTATACCTTACTGCTTGAAAGTTACCTTAATTCAAAAATTGATGAGCTGTGTTCAGATTGTGCCGGAAGAATTGGCAAAAACACTCTAAGAGTTTTTGACTGTAAAGTTAAGGAATGCCAGAGTATTTTAAAGGATGCTCCCAAAATTAGTGGTCATCTATGCGGCAAATGCAAAAGCCATCTTGAAGACGTTTTTGAAATACTTAGAATACTTGATATTAAATATGTTCATAATGAAAATCTTGTGAGAGGATTTGATTATTACACCCGTACTATCTTTGAAATTGTTTCTCATGATATAGACAGCGCTCAGAACGCTCTCGGCGGGGGAGGAAGATATGATAATCTTATCAGCGAGTTCGGCGGTCCCAAACTTAGCTCAATAGGATTTGCAGTAGGACTTGAGAGAACGATGCTTTTAATGCAGGATCTTGGCATAAAGCCTCCGGAAGACAAAACCGATATTTTAAGTGCCTATATCATAAATATGTCTCTAAAGTTTAACAGCTATCTTTTTGAAATATTTAAGTTCCTCAGACAGAACAAGGTTATATGTGACAGTAATTTTAATATAAGAAATGTTGGGACAGAAATTAAGTGGGCTAAAGAACAGGGCTACAGCCATATAATTATAATTGGTGAAGATGAAGTTAAAAGCAGTTCCCTGACCATTAAAGATTTAAATAATTACAGCCAGGTTCAGATTAGCTGGCTTAATGAAAAAATAAAGCTGCTTAATTTATTTAAAGTTCCCAATCATAAAAATTAA
>CAYNMO010000026.1:0-245 GCA_964398155.1 uncultured Actinomycetota bacterium
TGGGCTTTTCGTCCAGGATTCATTAAAAGGCTTAAATCCGGATAATTTAATATAAAATTTGTAATAAATAAATAATAGATATAATAAATAAAGACGAAGTTTTTTTAAATATATCATTGACTTAAGGCAGTAAGCTTAAAGCAGTAAAAGCGTAATTAATGCTTATGCCGGTTTCGTCAAATTCAGCAAGGCGTGGGTAATTGAAGCTGTAAAAGAAGATGATTTATTAAGGTTTAAACAAAATG
>CAYNMO010000026.1:255-6954 GCA_964398155.1 uncultured Actinomycetota bacterium
CACCGGAGCCAGCATGGGAATAGGCAAAAGCATAGCTGTTGCGCTGGCCGGCAAGGGCGCCAGGGTCGTCCTTGCAGCAAGGACACTTGAGAAACTAAAAGAGACCAAAGAAGAAATTGAATCTTCCGGAGGCACCGCTATTGTAGTCCAGACTGACCTTTCCAGGGAAGAAGATATACTGGCGCTTTTTAAAAGGACAACAGAGGAATTCGGGCGATTGGATATTATTATAAATAATGCTGCAATTGCACTTGCAAATGAATTTTTAAACTGCAGTTCCAAAGATTTTGATGAACTTATAAATGTTAACCTGAAAAATGTCTATACCTGCTGCCAGCAGGCATTAAGTATAATGCTTCCTCAAAAAAGCGGCGTTATTATAAATATTTCAAGTAACATAGTAGACAAATGCTATGAGAAACAGGCAATTTATGCTGCAAGCAAATGTGGAGTTGCAGGAATAACAAAATCAATCGCCAACGAATTCCAAAAGGATGGCATCATGGTTGCTTTGGTAAATCCCGGCGGTGTGGACACGCGCCTGGCTACCAGGGCCCGGCCTGATTTGGACAGGTCACTCTTAATCAGGCCTGCAGATATTGCAGACACTGTTTTGTACATGCTTGGTCTTTCTGACACAGCATGGGTTGACGAGATAACTGTACGAAGAAGAGCGGCAAAACCATTTTAGAAACAAGAAAATTCAGCGGTCCATTTAAAAAGTATCGCCAATGGCTTGGCTTTGAAGAGATTATGTATTGGATGTATTGGATGTTTAATAAACCTGATAAACACAAGGGGACGGTTCTGGCAATTAAGGGGCCGGTTTTAATTCCGGGTTTGATTTTCATAGCCATTTCTTTAATTATTTTAATGGTCTTTAGCTCCTGCGATGTCGATTTGTCAGATAGTGGATCGTCTAAAAATACAAATAAGCAGGAAACGGGCGGAAAAATCAATAAAACCCAAGCTGGGCAGGAAAACAATTCAGGCCAAACAGGTTTGCCAAAAGTTCTGGCAGTCGAGTCTTTCCTGGCAGATATAGCCAAAAATATTGCAGGCAACAGGCTGGAAATCGAAACACTGATACCTTTGAGCCTGGATCCTCACAGTTTTGAACCATCTCCCGGTGATGTGGCAAAAATAGCTGATAGCGATATTTTAATTATTAATGGTTCCGGGTTCGAAGAGTGGCTCAATGATATTATAACCGGCGCCAATGAGAAAATAATCATCGCCGAGTGCTCAAAAGGATTGAAAAATCGAGTACAGGATGAAGTCGGAGATCCTCATTTCTGGCTGGACCCTAATCTGGTAATGCTTTATGTGCAGAACATAAAAGATGCCCTCACAGAATCGGATCCGCAGGGGAAGGACCTTTATAACCAAAACGCGCAGGATTATTACGCCAGGCTTACAGAGTTGGATGCCTGGATTACAGAAGAAGTAAAAAAAATCCCTCAGGATCAAAAACTGCTTGTAACAAATCACGAGAGCTTTGGTTACTACGCAGACAGGTACGGTTTTAAGGTCATAGGCACAATAATACCAAACTTCAGTTCAGCATCTTCCCCCTCTGCCAAAGAGGTCACAGACCTTATTGAAAAAATAAAGAAAGCAAATGTGCGGGCAATATTTCTTGAAACAGGCTCGGATCCAAAAATCGCTCAACAAATTGCCAAAGAAGCGGGCATAACTGTCGTAACAGAACTGTTAACCCATTCCATAACAGAACCCGGAGGGCCTGCGCCAACTTATATAGAGATGATTGAATATGATACAAAAACGATTGTCGGATCATTAATGCCGGGCAGTTAATTTCATTTCGTAAAATGCTGAATCATGAAATTATGAATTACGAAATACCTAATTTTCTAAATGATATATTTGATTTTTGAATAAACTTTTTTTCATAGTTACTCGTTAAAAGTTTTTGGAAAAAAAATGTTAAAAAAAATAGTAAAAGATAATTTTTCAATTCTGGAACCAGCAAGGTTGGACGTTCACAACATATCGGTCAGTTACGGCGGCCGAAAAGCTATTGATGATATGAGCTTCAGTATAAATCATGGTGAGCGCATCGCAGTTATCGGTCCAAACGGCGCCGGCAAATCTACTCTGTTTAAAGCTCTTATCGGCCTTATTTCTCCCGGAAGCGGAAAAATATTTATTCATGGGCAGCCCCTTGGGCACCATTCTGATTGTGTCGCATTTATTCCACAGAGAGAAGAGGTCGACTGGACGTTCCCTGTGACAATCAGGGATATTGTGCAGATGGGCAGATACAACAGCGCAAGGCGGCTTAAAAGAAATACAAAAGATGACGATGATATGGTGCTTGAGGCAATGGTCCAGATGGACATTCTTGAGCTTGCAGGCAGGCCCATAGGCGACCTTTCAGGTGGGCAGCAGCAAAGAGCTTTCATAGCCAGGGCACTAGCACAAAGGCCCCATGTAATGCTGATGGATGAACCTTTTAATGGGGTTGATACTGTAACGCAGGAGTTGATATGGAAACTTCTTGATAAATTAACTCATGATAAAGTAACTATCATGATTGCCACTCATGATTTGAATCTTGCTTCGCAGAAATTCGACAATGTAATGCTGATTAATAAAAAGATGATTGCGTTTGGGGAACCGGTAAAGGTATTTACCAAAGAGAACCTGGCGGCAGCATATAAAAACCAGGTGCTGTTTATAGGAAATGATGCGGTTGCGGATCAGTGCTGCCCCAAGGAAATCGAGTGATTTAGAATATAAAATAATTTAAAATGATTTCTGCTTAATAATTAGCATAAATGACAGTGTTTAATAATTATCTTGCATATTATTTACCGGTTAGTCAGCAATGTTTGAATTTCCAAGCAAGTTTAGTTGGAATCAGATAATTTAAAAAGTTTAATAATTTAAAATAATTTACGATTAAAAAATATGTTAACCTGGCTTTCAGCTCCATTTACATATGAATTTATACAGAGAGGCTTTATTGCCTCGGTCATTGTAGGGACCATATGTTCTGTAATAGGATGTTATGTTGTTATAAGGTCGATGGCTTTTATGGGCGATGCAATGGCTCATGCCATACTGCCGGGAGTTGCAATTGCTTATATCCTGAATGGAAACCTTACTCTTGGCGCCCTTATAGCCTCCATTGTTATCGCGCTTGGTATAGGACAGCTTTCAAAGCTTGGAAAATTAAAGGAAGACACATCCATAGGCATACTGTTTTCCGCCTTTCTAGCACTAGGAGTTTTGATAATAAGCTCAATAAGGACTTATGCAGTTGACTTGAGTCATATACTGTTTGGAAATATCCTCGGGGTAAGCCGCAGTGACCTTATTTTTACGGCAGCTACCGCAATTTTTGTACTACTCTGCATATTTATTTTCTATAAGGAGTTTCTGATAATTTCCTTTGACAGAGTCTATGCCAAAGCGGTAAAAATACCTGTGGAATTTTACAGGAATTTTATGCTGGTGTTAATGGCGCTAACTATAGTTGCCTCAATCCAGACTGTAGGTGTCGTAATGGTCGCTGCAATGCTTGTGACCCCTGCTGCCGCTGCTTTTATTCTTTCAAAGAGACTGCCGGTTATGATGGGGATCTCCTGCCTGATTGGGATCATATCCAGTGTCGTGGGTCTGTATATCAGCTATTATGCAAACGTTGCATCTGGTGCAGCTATTGTATTGACAGCAACGGCCATATTCCTGATAGTCTTCCTGTTTACTCCTGAAAGGGGTGTTGTGTGGAGAAGGTTTAGAAGACATGTAAAAACTTAACCGAATTCCCCATTTTTACACTATTTTTATTAAAGATTTTTTTTTGTTTAAATCTGATTACGTTCTGCTAAAATATATTTTTCGCTTGTCCGGAATATTGTAACCAAATTTCATTTTTAGTTTAAAGGATCTGATAATATTGATAAAATTAATAGCCTTGGATCTTGATGGAACACTGCTGTCTCCTGACCTGACCATAAGTAAAAGAAATAGGAATGCCCTAAAGAGGTGTATTGGCATGGGGATTATGGTCAGTATTCATACGGGCCGTTGTGCTGCATCAGCAATAGAAATAATAAAGGAGTTGGGCCTTAAAGGGTATCATGCAGCATCGAGCGGGGCTTCACTTATAAATTCTAATCTTGAGCCTTGTTACATGAAAAGAATGCCCGGAAAAATTGTCAGAGAGGTTTTCCAAGTCTGCAGAGAGCTTGAAATACAATTTATCGGCCAGACAAGTGATTCCCTGATAACTCATGAGATAAGGTATGCAGATTTAAACTATATTATCAAAAACGAAGCTTTTTTTAAATTTATTCCTGATATGTCGGTAGATGAAGTAGCTCAAAATACCCTCCAGATAACTTTATTTTTAAACGATGATGACCCCAGAAACTTTTATCTTAAAGACAGATTTGAGAAGGACCTGAAATTTCGTCAGGCCGGAAAACAGTTTGTTAACATAATAGACAATTCAGCAGGCAAGCTTACGGGCCTGAAAAAAGTAATGGAACTTGCCGGGCTAAATAAGCAAGAAGTCATGGCGATGGGGGATACCGAGGTTGACCTGGGCCTAATTAATTTTGCCGGAACAGGTGTTGCCATGGGAAATTCCCCCGAGGCAGTAAAAATGAAGGCAGACTTCATCAGCACTCGTTGTGAAGAAGATGGTGTTGCCCTTGCTATTGAAAGATTTATTTTTAACCATATCTCAGAGTAGATGAGATTCTTTGAAATATAAAGTCAGATATGTTTTTCGTTCAACGCTCACCTGTCGCTCTCAGATGATGATTCTGTCAAAAAGTTGGCGTGCTGCATTTAAATTCAGGACCATGTTTTTTGAATGGTTTTGCTTTGTCACCCGCTTCTCGAGTCTTTAATCTTATTTATAATATGCTTGTATAAAGTTCTTTTATTTCCTCTTTTATCGGTCTTTTTGGATTGGAATCAAGCATTGGAATCAGGTACTTAAAAGCATCTTCAACAAATGTATCTAGCATATCTTTTTTAACACCCAAATCTGACAATTTTATATCCAGACCTACTTCAACAAGTAATTCTTTAATAGCTTCAGAAGATTTTTTTGCTGCTTCCTTTATTGTTAGCCTGGAAGTATTGTGCCCAAGAAATTCAGTAATTCTTGCGAACTTTTGGATATTTGAAGTCCAGGAATATCTCAATACCGGTTCCAGACAAACTGCCATTGCAATTCCATGATCAATATTAATTCTGCCTCCAATTACGTGACCCATTGCGTGAACTAATGTGGTGCCCGTATGCTCAATCGCCATGCCGGCTAAAGTATTTGCCCAAGCCATTTTTTCTCTTGCAGCTATGTTGCTGCCATTAGCCACAGCCTCGGGTAAATATCTGCTGATAATTCTGATTGCAGCTTCGGCCACTATATCTGAAAAAGGTGTTGCATTAACATTTATATACGATTCAATTGCATGTGACAGCGCATCCATCCCTGTTGCTGCTGTTAGCATCTTTGGTAATCCCAAAGTTAACTCAGGATCAATTATTGCAACTTTGGGAATAATATATTCACTTTCCAAAACTGTTTTTTCATGTGTGATAGGATTCGTAATTACGGACCATTTTGTAACTTCAGAGCCCGTCCCGGAAGTTGTTGTCACAGCAATCACTGGGTATGTTTTCTTTGTTATTGGCAATGAATCCCTGTACGGTAAATAAACATAATTCCAGATTTTTTCGGGATGTGAAGCTCCGATAGCAATTGCCTTGGCAAAATCCATTGAGCTGCCGCCGCCTACTCCTATCACATAGTCACAGTTTTCTTTATTAAATATTTTGGCTGTTTCTTCTACTAAATCGCTGGTAGGATTAGGGAGAACACCTGTAAAAAGGGCATATTTTATCGCTGAATTATCCATCATTTTTAAAATTTTGTCTAATTCTATTGAGTTCTTGAGAGATGTTACAATAAAAGGTTTTTTACCCGTTTCTTTTGCGAATTCAGGAAGTAAATTAATTTTTCCACATCCAAAAATTATTCTCCCCGGTAAATATGTTTGGAAATCCATTGGTATTCCTTTCAGAAACTATTTTGATTTTTTTTAAAGCATGCATTTTAAAGTAGCGTATATGCCTTCTGAATCAAAGCCATACTTATGGTACAGGTCTTCAGGAGAACCTATTGCAGCATATACATTTGGAATTCCTAAGGGCTTGAATTTGCATGAGAGATTCTCTTCGGCAATAACTTCCGCAACAGCTGAACCCAATCCACCGGTAATGTTGTGGTCCTCGCCCGTCAATATTATTCCTGTCGCCTTTGCTGCCTTAATGACAGCCTCCCTGTCAAGAGGTTTTATAGTATGCATGTCAATTACACTTATATTTATTCCTTCTTTAGCCAGCTTTTCTGCTGCCTCCAAAGCGCAACTGATAATTACGCCACAAGCTATAATTGTTGCATCATTACCCTCTTTGACTACTATTGCTTTACCTATTTCATATTTATACTCCTCCTTGTATACAACCGGCTCGCCGCCACGGCCTATCCTGATATATATGGGCCCCTGGTATTCAATGGAAGCTTCAATCACCTTACCTATCTGATTTGGGTCGCCAGGTACAATTACGGTCATGTTGGCGAGGGAACGCATAATAGATAAATCTTCTTGCGAATAGTGTGTCGGCCCGCCTCCAGAGGTCAATCCGGAGTGA